>JAIDEF010000151.1 GCA_029054965.1 Eubacterium sp. | reverse complement strand
TTTCAAAAATTGAAAATTCGGCTGAGCTTGAAAGCATTCGTGTGCAGTACCTTGGCAAAAAGGGCAGTGTTACCGATTTGCTCAAGGGAATGAAGGAGCTTTCAAACGATGAAAGAAAGGCACTTGGTGCAAAGGTTAATGAGCTTAAGGGTGCTGTTGCAAATAAAATTGCAGAAAAAACAGCAGAGCTTAAGGAAAAGGAAATTGAAAGAGAAATCAACTCAATGCCTGAGTTTGATATTTCAATGCCTGCAAAGCTTGAGCGCGGCTCATATCATCCTATTACATTAGTACAGCGTGAGGTTGAGCGTATATTCAAATCAATGGGCTTTACTGTTGAGGATTACAGCGAGGTTGTAACCGACTATGAATGCTTTGAGTCACTTAATATTCCAAAGCATCACCCTGCAAGAGATATGCAGGATACCTATTATTTAGAGAATGGTCAGCTTTTAAAGAGCCAGACCTCGGCTGCACAGAACGCTATTTATAAAAAATACAAGGATGCACTTGTTAATGACGGTGTGCCGATTAAGGCAATTTTCCCCGGCAGATGCTTCAGAAATGAGGCAACGGATGCCTGTCATGAAAATACCTTCTTCCAGATGGAGGGTGTTATGGTTGACAAAAATATTTCAATTTCAAACCTTATTTACTTTATGAAAACAATGCTTTCAGAGGTGTTTCAAAAGGATATTAAGGTTCGCCTTCGCCCGGGATTTTTCCCGTTTGTGGAGCCCGGCTTTGAGCTTGATATAAGCTGCCTTATCTGCGGAGGAGAGGGTTGCCCAAGCTGTAAGCATAGCGGCTGGCTTGAGCTTTGCCCATGCGGTATGATTCACCCTGAGGTGCTTAAGGCAGGCGGTATTGATCCTGATGAGTATACAGGCTTTGCTTTTGGTCTTGGTTTGACCAGACTTGTTATGATGAAATATGGTATTAAAGATATTCGTGATTTAAACAGCGGCAGTCTTAAGAGTCTGTCACAGTTTACCGACGATGAGTAAGAAAGGAGAGTTAAATTATGTTTTTATCAATGAACTGGATCAGTGATTTCGTAGATTTCACAGGTCTTGACAAGCTTGACTTAATTCACCGTTTCTCCCTTTCAACTGCTGAGGTAGAAAACGAGATATTCTTTAAGGGCAGTGATTTATCAGGTGTTGTTGTTGCTGAGATTAAATCGGTTGAAAATCACCCTGATTCTAAAAAGCTTCACCTTTTAAAGGTTGATGCAGGTGACGCAGAGCTTACAGATGTTGTTTGCGGTGCACCGAATGTCAGAGTAGGTATGAAAACCGCTTTTGCCAAGGTTGGTGCAAAGCTTGGTGAGCTTGAAATTTCTCCTCGTCCGCTTGCAGGCTATACCTCTTATGGTATGTGCTGCAGTGAAAAGGAAATCGGTATCAGTGACGATAATTCAGGTATTATGGATATTGCAGAGGATGTTGCAAACGGTACTGATATTAAGGACTTGTACCAGATTGATGATATTATTTTTGAGGTTGACAATAAGTCACTGACAAACCGTCCTGACCTTTGGGGTCATTATGGTATTGCACGTGAGTTTGCTGCTCTTGCAGGCAGAGAGCTCAAACCGCTTGATACTGTTGATTTGTCACAGTATAACAATCTGCCAAAGGTTGATATGAAGATTGAGGATCCGCTCTGTCAGAGGTATTCCTGTTTGCAGGTTGAGAATATCAGCACAGCGGTTTCACCTGTTAATATGCGTATTCGTCTGTTCTACTGCGGAATGAGAGCAATCAATTTCCTTGCAGATTTAACAAACTATTTAATGCTTGAAATGGGTCAGCCAATGCATGCATTCGATTCACGCAAGGTTGAAAAAATTCGCATTAAGCGTTTTGATGAAAAATTCACTTTCCGGACTCTTGACGGAGTTGAAAGAAATATTGATGAAGATACACTTATGATTTGCAACGACAATACCCCTGTTGCTATTGCAGGTATTATGGGCGGTCTTGACAGTGAAATTGTTGATGACACAACAACACTTACTCTTGAGTCTGCAACCTTCAATGCAGTTTCAATCCGTAAGTCAACTGTTCGTCTTTCACACAGAACAGATGCTTCAATGCGTTATGAAAAATGTCTTGACCCTGAAATGACAGTTCCTGCTATTGCACGTTTTGTTAAGCTGATGACAGATATTGATGGCGGTGTTAAGGTTGTTTCATCGCTTACTGATGAATATGCATTCAGGTATGACGAGGTAAAGCTCGACTTTGACAAGGCTTTTGTTGACAAGTATACAGGTATTGATATTGATAATAATACAATTGTAAATACACTTAATTCACTTGGCTTTACCGTTTCATTGGCTGATGATAATTTCAGTGTTATCGTTCCAAGCTGGAGAGCGACAAAGGACGTTACAATCAAGGCGGATATTATCGAGGAAATCACCCGTATTTATGGCTATGACAACTTTGATATTCACACTGCCAACGCTCCTCTTTATCCTGTAAGAGCAGATGTAGAAAAAACTGATGAGGATAAGATAAAAGATATTCTTGTTAAGCGTTTTTCACTCCACGAGCTTCATTCCTATGTGTGGGCTTATTATGATGAGTATAAGGCTCTCGGTATCAAGGTTGAGGATAATATTAAGCTTATTAATGCAACAAATCCTAATATTGAAACAATCCGTAAATCTATAATTCCTACTCAGCTTTGTCAGGTTAAAACAAACACAGGCTTTGATACAGATTTCGGTGTGTTTGAAATCGGCAGAGTTGTTGATGGTGTTAACGAAGATAACCTTTGCAACGAGCGTAAGAAGTTAGCTGTTACTCTCTTTAGCAAAACTAAGTCTGTTGAACAACTCTATTTTGAACTTCGTGATATGCTTGCTGTTGTTTTTGATGACATTAAGCACAGCTCCATTGAATTTGAAAAGGCAGATGCAGTTCATTCATATGAGCACCCACGTAATCTCAATAAGATTATCTGTGCAGGTACAGAACTCGGTAAATTAGGAATTGTTCATCCTGTTGTTTCAAAGAAAATTGACAAAAAGGCTGCAATCGTTTTTGCTGAGCTTGATGTTGAAGTATTTGCAAAGCTTGTTAATAACAGCATAAGCTATGAAGAGCCATCAAAATACCCGGGTATTGAGATTGACCTTTCTTTCATCAGCGACAAATTTGCACCTATTATTGATGCAATCAAAGCAGAAAACAGTCCGCTTGTTAAAGCTGTTGATGTTGTAGACATTTACAGTGACGAAAGCGGTAAATCAATCACCACAAGAATAACCTTTGCTCATCCTGATAAAACCCTTACAAGGGAAGAGGTAATGGATATAGCAGAGTCCGTTATTGCAAAGCTTGGTGAAAAGGGTATTGCTTTGAAAAAATAAGAATTGAAAAAATAAAGGCGAGGATTTCCTCGCCTTTTTCTTTACATCTTTTTGCCTGTGTTGACCACAAACTGATTTTTGCAATGGGGACAGCTTACGTTTAATTTTCCTTTGTTTTTCGGTAGTCTTAATACCTTTTTACACTGTTTGCATTTTACAAATTTATGCGTTTTTCTCTGCTTGTTTCGTTCTTTAGCAAAAATGAATTTCTGTCTTATTCCTCCTGTTATTTTTAACCATTCCTGATTTTCTTTGCGTCTTGCCTCTATGTTTTTTGAGAATACTCTGAATACTGCAAAAACAATAATTGCCAGTGATAAAACAGATAGAGAGTAATAAGCGATTTTTGAGAATCTGTATACAATATTAGTTATTAAAATGGCTATAAGATAGAAAATTATAAGAGCACGCCAGAGCTGGTCCGCACCATATCTTCCAACCATAAAGCGTTGGATTTTGTAGCCTAAATTGCTGAAAAAATTTTTCATTTTATCACCTATAAATTTTCTTTTTCGCCGTTGCTTTCGCCGAAAATTTCTGCATTGTTATTATAATCATACTGCTGTGAATATTGTGTTGTGGGCTGTCTGTAATAATTTCTTCTTGGTGTTTTGTAGCCGAAGGAAAATATAAGCCTGAAAATAAGCCTGATAGCTATAATAATCAGAATTATTCTGATTATTCTGCCAAGACAGCTTGAATTTCTTCTTACAGTATAACGTCTTTGATAAGTTTCGTTGTTACCGTTGTCCTCGCCATTGTAGCTTTGGTAGGTATAATATTCGCCAAACGGATTTGCATTAAGCGGATTAATGCCGCTTGTTATGCTTTCGTAGGCACGTCTGTATGTGGGATTATTCGGTTCTTTTGCATATGCACTTCGTATATGATCTTCAGCAACAGACTGATTATTCAGCGACATATTTGCAAGAGCAGACAAATAATACCAACGGGCATTTCTGTCATCGATATTATTGAGCAAATTAATTGCCTGCTGATACTGACCTGTTCTTATAAACTGAGCAGCAGAGCTTAAATAATCAGGTGATTGATTTGATGCACTCTGTCTGTTATGACCGTAATAGCCGGTATATGGATTGTAGTTTGTTTCGGCAGCACCGCTTTTAATCTGGTCATAGGCTGCATTAATCTGTGCCATTTTTTCCTCTGCCGATTTGTCATTCGGATTAAGGTCGGGGTGATACTTTTTTGCAAGCTTTTTATATGCCTTTGTACATTCTTCCTCACTTGCACCGTCAGGAACACCGAGAACCTTGTATGGATTAGTTATCATATCATTTCCTTTTTGTGATTTTGATATATATTACCATAAACATTTTACCACAATATTAACAAACATAGTACAATTTATGTTGAAATTTTTTCTGAACTTTGATAATATATATTAGTAAAGTTTGGTTTTGAATTAAATGCTTTTGCAAAACCATTATATTTTAGAGGAGGTAAACTTATGAATCCTATACTTTTGACTTTAGGAGAAAGCATTGACAAGGTGTTTTACAATTTTGATTTATGGGTATTTCACTTTTTCGGCTCAATGCAGAATGATTTTTTAACCTATGTAGCAAAGTTCTTTACTACACTGGGTGATGAGGCTTTTATCATACCGATTGCTGTTGTCGGAATAGTACTCAGTCTTTTCAAAAAAACAAGAAAATATGGTTTGACTTTGATTTTTGCAATTGTTATCGGTACACTCGTAACCAATATCATTGTAAAGCCGATGGCACTGAGAATAAGACCATATAATACACTTCAGGGCAATGCAGACTATTGGGCTTGGTATCTTGGTGCAGGTGCTTTGTCTGAGAGTGATTATTCCTTCCCGTCAGGTCATACCACAGGTGTTACCGAAATGGCAGTCGGTATGTTCATTTGCTTTATGAAGGATAAAAAGAAGATTGCTTACTTATTCCCAGCATTGGCACTTTGCACTGCGGGAAGCCGAATTTACTTAATGGTGCATTATTCAACCGATGTTCTTGCAGGCTTGATAGTAGGTACTGCCGCAGGTATTCTTGGTTATTTCCTGATGAAGCTTGCTATCGTGATACTTGAAAAAATCAAGCTTAATGACAAGATAGATGCAGGCAAATTGCTGAATAAGGTTGACGATGATAAACGCAGCAAAATTGCAAAGGCTGCTGTTACTGTTGCAGTGCTTGCTATTTTCCTTTCAGCCTTTATTCCGTCACTTAGCGAGGGCGGAGAGCAGACCTGTGCTTATGAGGGTGAATATAACTGTAATAATGCTGCCAGAGTGGATGATGAAAAATATCCTCCGATTGACGGAAAAGAATATTGCAAGATTCACTGGAAGCAGCTATCAGGTGTAAAAGAATAATAACAAAATGACGCAAACGAAAATGTTTGCGTCATTTATTTTATACTTATGCTTTTTTCAAAACAAAAACAAGCCATCCCTTTTCTTCAAAACGCTCTATAATCTCAAAGCCGTTCTGTGCAAAGGAATACAGCACCTCGTCCTCACGTGTTTCAATTATACCGCCTGTGATATAAATTCCGTCGTCGGTTAGAAATCTGCCTACATCCTTGTTGAATTCCATAATAATATCAGCAACTATGTTTGCAACAACTAAGTTATATTTTCCGTTAACCTTATCACTGAGGTTGCCCTGAACAACATTGAATCTTGTTTCATCAAAGCCGTTTTCCTGTGCGTTTGCTATTGCTGTTTTAACTGCAAGTGAGTCGATGTCAACTCCAAAAGCATTTTTTGCACCAAGAAGCAGGGCGGCAATGGAAAGAATACCGCTGCCGCAGCCTATATCAAGCACGGTTGAATTTTCGCTGACATAATTTTCAAGGGTTTCAAGGCACAGCTTTGTTGTGGGGTGACTGCCTGTACCGAAGGCAAGTCCCGGCTCAATATGTAAAACCTTTCTTCCGCCTGCATCGTATTCATCCTCCCATGTAGGACGTATGAGCAGCTTTTTGCCTATTGGCATAGGGTGAAAATATTGCTTCCAATTATTAACCCAATCCTCTGTGGCACAGTCTGCTATTTTGATATCATATGTGATTTGCTGTGTATCAAGTCTTTCTTTTATGAAGGATACAGCCTCAATCGGATTTTCGTGCGGATTGACATAGACGTGAATAATTCCCTTTGTTCTGTCAGCCTTTAAAAGCTCCTCCTCAATCAAATCAATATGAGCGATTTCCATAACCTCGCCCTCTAAGTCGGAATAATCCTCAATATAAATGCCGTAGGGCACTACCATATTTGCAATATTGCCTGCTGTATCAATATCCTTTGTTTCAACAGTTATTGCAATTTCAGTCCAGCTTTCGTTAACTATACTATCCACATTATTCTCCTAAATTCACTTTATGTTCTGTTGATGAAAGACCGTGGTTAAACAGCTTTCTGTTATCAAGTGCCCATTGTCTTTCAGTGAATGAGCCTGCGTTGATTTTGTTTGTTGCGTTGTTGATTTCAAATATTGTAGCATCAAGACTATCAAGTGTTGATAAAATTTCTGCTTCAAGAAACATTGGCCTTACAGGAGAGCCGTATTCAGGTACGCCGTGGTGTGATAATATCATATGCTCAAGAAGGGTAACCTTTTCGTCCTCAATTCCAAGCTCTTTAGCAGTGTCTTCAATATACATTGCTCCTTTGACGAGATGGCCGATAAGCTCACCGCCAACAGTGTATCCGCTGCAAAGTCCGCTTTTAGCGGTGTGCATTTCAAAGGTTTTTGCAACATCATGCAGTATTGCTCCTGACAAAAGCAGTTCTCTGTTAATGTTGGGGTAAACAGTGCAGGTTTTTTCTGCCATTTCAACAATAGATGCAGTGTGAAGCATAAGACCGCCCACAATTGCGTGATGAAGCCTGTAAGCTGCAGGGTATACCTCAAGTGCCTCACGGTTATCAAGCAATATTTTTGATACAATGGCTTTTAATACCTCGTCACTGAAATTATTTACCTTTGCAAGAAGCATTGAAAATACAGCTTTGCCGTCATATTCGCTGCTCGGAACAAAGCTTGAAATCATTTCATCAGGTGCTTTTTTTATTGTTGTTATATTAAGCTGAGTTTTGCCCTTGTAATTATCAACTGTGTAATCAATTTCAATAACGTCGTTTGCTTCAAACTGACCGTTGTTGTCAAATCTCCATATTTTAGCAGGGTATTCCTTTTTATCACTGCCTATTACAATAAGGTCTAAAAAGCCGTTGCCGTTTTTATCCTTTTTTTCTGACAGCTCTTTTATTAATGCAAATGATGCCATAATAATTTCCTTTCACTGTATAATATATCTAATATACTATAAATATCTTTTTTATTCAATTATAATGTGAATATTAATTTACGGTAAGGTTAAAAATCTCTGTTATTC
>JAIDEF010000150.1 GCA_029054965.1 Eubacterium sp. | reverse complement strand
CTTTAACATCCTTCTGATGAATTATGCCGCTGTCAGTGGGAGGAACATTCAGCAAAAGCGTACAGTTATTGCCTACCGAATTCAGATAAATATTAAAAAGCTTTTTAGGTGATTTGACAGTTTTATTTTCATTTTTAGAATAAAACCATCCTCTGCGGATTGAAACATCAACCTCGGCAGGATACCAGCAAAGCTCGCCGGCATTTTCAAGTACAGAACGTGATCCTAAATCCTCATCAGTTGATTTGAACTTCTGCAAATCATATGCCTGACCCTCACTTTGCTGTGAATGCTTTTCAACTGTTTCACTCTTTGTTAAGCTGAGAGGAACAACAGAATATTCATTTTTTCGACACTTTCCGCCCTCGTTGCCCACCCAGCGGATATCAGGACCGCAGATAGCAATATTAGCTTTTGGCTGCAGTCGGCGGATGATTTCATAATACCTTGCCCAGTCATATTCAAAGGCAACTGCATCCTTGCCCTTTGCACCATCAAACCAGACTTCAAAAATATCACCATAATTTGACAGAAGTTCAGTAAGCTGATTACAGAAATAATCGTTATAAGCATCTGTTCCGTAGCGTTTGTCGTGCATATCCCATGGGGACAGATACACACCAAAATCCATTCCCTGATTATGACACTCATCACTGAGCATTTTTACAATATCGCCCTTAAAATCAGTATTCTTTACAGAAAAATCAGTATACTCGCTTTCCCAAAGGCAAAAGCCGTCGTGGTGCTTACAGGTTAAAATGATACCTGTGGCACCACTATTTTTTATTACTGACACCCACTGCTTTGCATTAATTGATTTAATGGTAAAATCCTTAACGGTTTCTTTACCTGTGCCCCACTCACGAGCAGTAGCAGTATTCATACCAAAATGAATGAAGCAGTAAAATGGCTTTGACTGATGCCTGAGCTGATTTTGATTCGGAGTCACAGATATGTAACGCTCAACCTCACTGTCACAAAGAGGATGACCATTATTATAATTTGACCAATCCTTTTCAAATATATTTTCCATATTAATGACCTACTGTATCAAATGTTCTTGATTTAATATTCTTTTTACTTTGCTCTACTCTTCTGCCGTTTTTACCATTATTCCAGTGCCTTAAGAAATTATCCTTATCATTAAGCATCCAAACACATTTTGAATGGACATACCGGATTTTTTCTTTAAGGCTCATTTCAAATGTAAACGGACGTTTTTCCACTCTGTCCTCAAGAGGAGTAACAAGGCTTGCATTTGGTGCATTAACCTGTGAAGCTGAAAGTATAACAATATCCTTATCCTTAGGCAGAACTGTTGTGCCGTCAAGAGTAATTACCCAGAAATACATTCCCTTTGCAAAAAGAGTATTTCCGTTATCGTCAACACTGTGCGTAAACTCGTAGCCAAGATGACCTGATTTAACATAAGCCATTTCCTCAAAATCATATAAATCCCACTGAGCATATGGCTTATCAATTGCATTAACTGTTTTGACAACAGTCTTGCCGTCAACAACGAACTTTGCTTTTTTATCGTCTGAAAGAGATGCACAAAGCAGCTTAAGCTTATTACCCTTCTCTACCTCTACTGTTTGACCATTACAGCTCATAAGCTCATTTTTAACCTTAAAGCTGATACCGCCTGCAACGATTTCCTCAGGCATTAGTCTGTCGGGAATATGTGTATTCTTAACATCACAATCAAGGGCAATATGAGAGCTTGAGCTCTTATCGCAATCAACACTGCTTGGCTTCAATTTAAGTGCAAAGGTTTTAACCTCATACGGTTTAAAGCTTGTTACAAGATTTCCGTTTTCAACAACAGCATTTGCTAAAAATTCCTCACTTGCATAAAGCTCTCTTGCACTCTCTACACCCTCACCAAGAGTAAATGTATAATTATCAATTGCTTTGTTTGCACCTTCATTAAAGCGGACAATAATTTCGCCGTTATCAATATTATGATGCGGCATTTTGATTGCTCTTACAATAACATCCTCACTGCTTCCTCCGCCGAAGGAATAGCTTGTACCGAGCTTACCCTGATGCTTGTCAAATACTGTTGCAACAAGTGGCTGAGTAAACATTTTAGCCTGAAGCTGTGTAGCTGAGCCAACCTCACCCTTATGGCTGAATACCGCATAGGAATAAATATTTTTACCTAAATCCATCATTGACTGCATTGAGTCAATACGGTAATTCTTTTTAGGCGTATGAATTGCAGTTAAACGCAGCGTGTTGTCATTATACTTATCCCATCCGTGCTTGCTGTCACTGAGGATTGACACACCGAATTCACCGCTGTCATCAGTAATATCTGCCCATTTTTGTGCAGGAACCTCAAACAGCTTTTCATTCATATTATCACGCTTAATTGCACCAAGACCCAAATCAAAGGTTGCCTGCTTATTCTTTGCAGTAAGAGCAAAACGGTTTTTACACATTGTTCTTAATGACTGCCATTCAAAATCATTATATACCTCAACGATTGCACCATTATCGGTTAATGATATGTAGCTTGCAAACTCGCTTTTACCGTCCTTCTGCTTAACCTCAAATGTAACACGCGCTGCACCGTTTTCAACGATAGTCACGGATGCTGCAAGCGGAATTCTGTCCTGCTCTTTATTTGCCTCTTTAAAATTCATTTCCCAGGCAGGCCAATCCTTTGAGCCTGTGTAGTTAAACAAACCGAGAACAATAGGCTTAGCAAGAAGCTCTCTGTCATTATCCGTTTTATCAATAATTGAAGCAATGTCGCCATTTTTATTGAGCCTTACCTCATATTTCTGGTTTGACATTGTATCACCGCTGATTGAAAGCTCGCTGCTGATACAGCAAGCCTCACCGCTTGGTCTTACGTCATAAACACGATTACCGAGGCTTTCAACCTCTGCAATAAATAAAACCTCCATAATTCCGTTCTTTACGGAATTAACCTGACTCTTAACCTCTTTGCCATTATCGTTATAAACACGTACAAATGGTGCTGAAATACCTTTAAGCTCAAGCCTTACGGCACTGACACGCTTTGCTTCAACAGAATTTGAAACCATAACAGGAATACCTGTGCAGAAATCGGATTTCATAAGACGGGTCATTGAAGAAAGGGATGCTTCAAGCTCACCCTTGAACTGATTGATAGACATTGCATAATCATTCCATGAACGGCGGTATGCACGCTGAACGGATGTACCCGGAGTATCATCATGAAACTGATGTGCAATAGCTCTTTTCCAAGCCTTTTCAAGCATCGGTTCATTATAATCAGCCGCACCGAAATAGCTTGCCATAACTCCTGCACGCTCAGCCATATCACCAAGCTCCTGACATTTTGTATTCCAGCGTTTACCGATAGCACGTGAGGTATAACCGCCGACACCATGGTTTTGCATAACAAGCTCTGTTTTCCATTCAGGCAGCTTATCCTTAACCTCCTGCGGGAGCTCACTTTCAATATCACGGTAAATCTGATCTGCACTTGCGGCAATAACCTCGATATCACTGCTGTTATTTTTCTTGATTTCATCATCAACAAATTTAACGGTTTTCTCCTCAGGAGCACCGCCTCGGTCACCGATACCGTGGAACATATAGGTCCAGTCAAGACCATACTTTTCATTTTCCTTAAGCTTATCGGTAACAAAATCCCAGTCACGAAGCTTTGTTAATGTATAGTAATAATCGTGGGGATTAACACTTGCATAAATGAAATTCCCGTCAACACCATACCAC
>JAIDEF010000015.1 GCA_029054965.1 Eubacterium sp. | reverse complement strand
CTTTAAAACCCGTGACGGTTTTGTTGTGTGGGTAGGCAGGAATAACCTGATGAATGACCGACTGACCATGAAAACAGCTAAAAATTATGACACCTGGTTTCATGTTCAGGACAGCGCAGGCAGTCATGTTATCTGCGAAACCTCAGGTGCGGAAATTACAGATGAAGCTATTCATGATTGTGCAGTGCTGGCGGCTTATTACAGCAAAGCAAGAGCAAGCTCAAATGTTGCAGTTGATTATACGCTGATAAAAAATGTTAAAAAGCCAAATGGTGCTAAGCCGGGCTTTGTGGTCTATGACCCATATAAAACGGAGTTTGTTACACCGACTATGGAAGAAGCGGAGGGCTTGAGTGATGAATAATGCTGCAATTATTTTAGGTGCAGGTGCAGGCACACGAATGAAGGCAGACAAAAGTAAGTTGCTTCTTGATATAAACGGAAAAACTGTTTTAGAGCGAACGGTTGAAACCTTTTCAAAAATAAAAGAAATTAGTGAAATTATTGTTGTTTGCCGTGAATGTGATCTTGATAGCTTTGAAAATGTACTTTCAGCATATGATGTTTCGTATTGCTTTGGCGGTGATACACGTCAGCAAAGTGTTATGAATGCGGTTGAAACAATCGACGAATGTGATTATTTGTTAATACATGACGGGGCAAGACCGCTTATTACTGAAAAAGAGATAAAAGATACTCTTGCAAGTGCTGTTCAGAATGGTGCTGCTGCTGTCGGTGTTATGGTGAAGGATACAATCAAGGTTGTAGACGGTAATAATCAGATTGTTTCAACACCTGACAGGTCGACACTGGTATCCATAAGAACTCCGCAGATTTTTGATTTTAAGCTGTATACTGATGCAGTTAAAAAAGCCAAAGCAGATGGTATGGATTTTACGGATGACTGCCAGTTGATTGAGTATTTCGGAAAGCCTGTATTCACAGTTATCGGTGACTACGGTAATATTAAGATTACTACACCTGAGGATTTGCCTATGGCAGAGGGTGTGCTGAAAATGAGAGGTGAGCAGTAATGAGAATCGGTCACGGCTATGATGTTCATAAATTAGTTGAAGGCAGAAAGTGTATTATCGGCGGTGTTGATATTCCAAGTCCTGTCGGTTTACTTGGTCACAGTGATGCTGATGTGCTTTTGCACGCTGTAAGTGATGCAATACTCGGTGCTGCTGCTATGGGTGACATCGGTCACCTTTTCCCTGACACCGATGACAAGTGGAAGGGTGCAGACAGTCTTGAGCTTTTAAAAGAGGTTGTAAGACAGGTTAATGAAAAAGGATATAAAATAATAAATATTGACTCCACAATCCTTGCTCAGGCACCTAAAATGGCACCCCATATTTATGATATGAGATGTAACATTGCAAATGTTTGCAATGTTGATTCCGACTGTGTTTCCGTGAAAGCAACAACCGAAGAGGGTCTTGGCTTTACAGGAGCAAAACAGGGTATTGCTGCCCATGCTGTCTGTCTTATTGAGTGACAGGGAATTATTGTATGCATTATGTTAAAGCAAAGGGAATTTTATCACCGAAAAACGGTATGAATTTGTACCGTGGATGTTCTCACGGATGTATATACTGCGACTCAAGAAGCAAGTGCTACAATATGCAGCATGATTTTGAAGATATTGAGATTAAGGAAAATGCTGTTGAACTGCTTGAAAATACGCTCAAGCACAAGCGCAAAAAGTGTATGATAGGCACAGGCTCTATGACAGATCCCTATATTCCGCTTGAAATGGAATTGCAGAATGTGCGAAAAGCTTTATCATTAATTTATGAAAATGGCTTTGGTTTTACAGTCATTACAAAATCAAACCGTATTCTGCGTGATATTGATTTGCTGCAGAAAATTAATGAAAAAACAAAGTGTGTTGTTCAGATGACCCTGACAACTGCTGATGAGGAATTGTGCAGAAAAATTGAACCGAATGTTTCAACATCCAAAGAACGATTTGAGGTCCTTAAACAAATGCGTGATGCAGGAATCCCAACCGTTGTATGGCTTTCACCGATTTTACCTTTTATAAATGATACTTGGGAGAATATTTCTGCAATTCTTGATATGTGTATTGAGGCAAAGGTTTATGGTATTATATGCTTCGGTATGGGTGTAACACTTCGTGACAGGAACAGGGAGTATTTTTATAATCAGCTTGATAAGCATTTTCCCGGTTTAAAAGAAAAATATATAAAAATATATGGCAACCGGTATGTAATCAATAGTTTCAATAATAACACTCTTATGAAGCAGTTTAATGACAAATGTGATGAGCATGGTATTGTTCATAATAACGATTTGATATTTGAATACTTGCATACCTTTGAGGAAAAGCAGTTGTCGAAGCAATTGAGTCTATGGGAATTATAATTATATTTAATTCATAATATAGCCTGTTTATTCAATACATTAGTATAAGCAGGCTATATTTTTTGAATATTCTGTTAATACTCTTGACAAATGGAAAAATATTGCTAAAATAGTAATTGTTAGCACTCGATGTGCCTGAGTGCTAACTAGTGAAAACGCAAAATATTTTTAGAGGTGATATTATGAATATTAAACCATTGGCAGATAAGGTTTTGCTTAAATCCTTTGAGGCTGAGGAAACAACAAAGAGCGGACTTATTCTTGCTGCGTCTGCACAGGAAAAGCCTGAAATGAGCGAGGTCGTTGCAGTAGGACCCGGTACTGAGGAAAATCCAATGACTGTTAAAGCAGGCGATAAGGTTATTACAAGCAAATACTCAGGCACTGAGGTTAAGGTTGACGGTGTGGAATACACTATTATTTCTGTAAGTGACATTCTTGCAGTTGTTGAATAATCAGAAAGGAAAATTTGAATTATGGCTAAGGATATAATTTATGGCGAGGAAGCTCGCAAGGCTCTGCAGGCTGGTATTGATAAGCTTGCAAATACAGTTAAAATCACACTTGGTCCAAAAGGACGCAATGTAGTGCTTGACAAAAAATATGGTTCACCGCTTATCACTAATGATGGTGTAACGATTGCTAAGGAAATCGAGCTTGAAAACCCATTTGAAAATATGGGTGCTCAGCTTGTTAAAGAGGTTTCATCAAAAACAAATGATGATGCAGGTGATGGTACAACAACCGCAACACTTCTTGCACAGGCTCTTGTTCGCGAGGGTATGAAGAATGTTGCTGCAGGTGCAAACCCAATGGCTGTTAAAAACGGTATCAAGGCTGCTGTTGATGCGACTGTTGAGGCTGTTAAGGCTAATTCACAGCAGGTTAAGGGTACAGGCGATATTGCTCGTGTAGCTACTGTTTCTGCTGCTGATGAATATGTTGGCTCTCTTATTGCAGATGCTATGGATAAGGTTTCTGCAGACGGCGTTATCACTATTGAGGAGTCAAAGACTGCTGAAACCGTTTGCGAGGTTGTTGAGGGTATGCAGTTTGACCGTGGCTATATCTCACCTTATATGGTAACTGATACTGATAAAATGGAAGCTGTTATTGATGATGCAATGCTTCTTATCACAGATAAAAAGATTTCAACAGTTCAGGATATTCTTCCTCTTCTTGAGGCTGTTCTCAAGTCAGGTCAGAAGCTTGTAATCGTTGCAGAGGATGTTGAGGGTGAGGCTCTTCAGACAATCCTTCTCAATAAGCTTCGCGGTACATTCACTTGTGTTTGTGTTAAGGCTCCTGGCTTTGGTGACAGAAGAAAGGATATGCTTCAGGATATTGCTATTCTTACAGGCGGTCAGGTTATCACAAGTGACCTTGGTCTTGAGCTTAAGGATGCTACCATGGCAATGCTTGGTAAGGCTCGCCAGGTTAAGGTTACTAAGGAAAACACTATCATTGTTGATGGTGCAGGTGATGCCGCTGAAATCAAAAACAGAGTCGGTCAGATTAAGACAGCTATTGATAACAGTACATCAGATTTCGACAGAGAAAAGCTTCAGGAGCGTCTTGCTAAGCTTGCAGGCGGTGTTGCAGTTATCAAGGTTGGTGCTGCTACCGAAACAGAAATGAAAGAGAAGAAGTTAAGAATTGAGGATGCTCTTGCAGCAACAAAGGCTGCAGTTGAAGAGGGCATTGTTGCAGGCGGCGGTGTTGCTCTTATCAACGCCATCCCTGCTGTTGAGGCTCTACTTGATACAGACGATGCAGATTTCAAGACAGGTGTTGCAATTGTTGTTAAGGCACTTGAAGAGCCGGTAAGACAGATTGCTCTTAATGCAGGTGCAGAAGGCTCAGTTATCGTTGATAAAATCAAAACCTCAAACAAAACAGGCTATGGCTTGAACTTCGCAACAGGCGAGTATTGTGATATGATTGAGGAGGGTATTGTTGACCCTGCTAAGGTAACTCGTTCAGCACTCCAGAATGCAGCATCAGTTGCCGCAATGGTGCTTACTACTGAAAGTCTTGTTACAGATATTAAGGACCCACAGGCAGACGCAGCTCAGGCTGCAGCTATGGCAGCAGCACAGGGCGGCGGAATGTATTAATAAATACAACATATAACATATAATTAAAAAACACTTCCCGATAGGGAAGTGTTTTTTTGTTGCTATTTAGAATTTAACATCCTTTGAAAGCTTGCCGTGGTAAACCGCATTTCCGATATTAACAGGTGAAAGGTAAACCTTGAGCTGGTTCTTTATTGAATTGAGCTTGCAGTAATCAAATTTAATATCACTTAAGCTATAAACTCTGATGCTTTCAGCTAATTCTCTTATCCTCATTGCTTTATCTGCTGCAATAGTAATTTCCTTTGTTTCATTTGGAAGTATATCAAAGAAATTATCACTGAACGGATTTGATGATCTGCTGCTTTCTGCCTTAACAAGTCTTGCAAAGTTATCGCTTTTAATTGTTAATCTTAATTGCTTTTCTTCAATTGTAATTCTTGTTTTAAGCTTTGCTTTCGGCAGTCTGAGATTTTTTTCATTGTCAAAAAGAACAACCTTCTGATTAATTTGTTCTCCGTTCTGATAAAGCCGTGCACAGATTCCTGTTTTTCTGTAATCGTGAACTCTTTTTATTTCATTGATATCAAGCTCAAACAGCAGTCTGTTTTCGAGTGCATTTATATCTACGGCAGTTCTGTGTTTTTCAAGAGTACCTTTTTCAAAGTCAAAAATTATATATTCGGCTTCAACTGACTGTTTGCTGTTAAGGTCGTTAAGCACAAATATTTTAATATATTCCTCTGTATCTTCAACAGAAACGGAAAGGGGAGCATTAAAGTGTTTTGCGCCGTATTGCAGTGCCTTGTAGTTGCCATAGTAGTCAATACTTGACCATGAGCATACACCCCAGCAGTCATTGAACTGCCAGTACATTGATCCGTTGCATCTGCCCTTATTTCTTCTCCAATGCTCTGTTGCATCTGCAATACATTCATTTTGTGTTACCTGTGAAAGGTAAATGTAATCTTCAAATCTTTTCGGCAGGTTAAATCGTGATGCAATGTAGTAAACCATTTTGTCATTACCGCTTGCACATTTTTGATGTGCTTTGAAAACATCACTGCCGAGATTGTAGTCTGACGGCTGCGCATATCTTTCAATCGCCTTGATATCAGGCAGACTTTCAAAACCAAATTCGCTGCAGAAGCGTGTCATACGCTTGCGGTAATAATCCATTGGTTTAAGTCCGTGCCATACTCCCCAAAGGTGAGTATCGCCGACATTGTCAGAGCTTACACCCTTATTGTGTGAAATTCCGATTGGAGAGCCCTGCGTATATGGGGTTTGTTTATCATATTTTCTGATTTCAGGCTCAAGAATGTTATAAAAGAATTTTTCTGTCCAGTCCACATATTTCGTCATATGTACCCAGGACATATGCATATCTTCAATTTCATTGTTACCGCACCATACAGCCAGTGAAGGATGGTGACAAAGTCTTTTTACGTTGCTTTCAACTTCTTCCTTGACGTTGTCTAAAAACTCGTTGTCAAAGAACGGATATGCCTGACAGGCAAACTGGAAATCCTGCCATACGAGAATACCTCTTTTATCGCATGCTTCATAAAAGCTGTCACTTTCATAGTATCCACCGCCCCATATGCGCAGCATATTTATATTTGAAAATTGTACGGCATCCAGCAGATGGTTAAGTTCTTTAGCTCTGAAGCGTGTTATAAAGCTGTCAGGAGGTATATAGTTTGCACCCTTGATAAAGAGTGGTACACCGTTTAATCTGAACTGGAAATTCTGTCCGTATTCATCACGTTCACGGTTAAGCTCAATGGTTCTTAAGCCGATTTTCTTTTCCTCCCAGCAGATTTCCTTTCCGTTATTAAAAATTACTGCTTTCACTGTATATAACGGCTGCTCGTCACTGCCTGAAAGCTCTTTTGTCCACCACAGCTTAGGATTTTCAATAACAAAATCACAACTGTTTCCCCAGTGCTGGAAAATTTCGCCGTCAGGAGTTTCAAGGGTGATAAAGCATTCTGCGTCTTTATTATATAATGTCAAATCAGCATTAACGCTGATTGTAACATTGTCGCTGTGATTCTGAGTTACTGATAGATAGTTGATTCTTCCGTCCTCTACAAATTCAAGCTCAATGTCCCTTGTAATGCCGCTGCAGGGCAGAACAGGTCCCCAGTCCCAGCCAAAATGGCATTGAGGTTTTCTGATATGTACAATTCCGTTCTGACCGTTTGAATTTACAGGAGTGGGGGATTGCTCATATTTTCTGCTTACGTAGTTTACAGGTGAGTGAAAGATGATACGAAGCTCATTTTCACCGACTTCAACAAAATCTTTAATTGAGTAGCTGTATTCTTTAAAGCAATTGCTGCCTTTAAAGAGCAGCTTGTCGTTAATTAATACATCGCATATTGTGTCAAGCATTTTACAGTTCAAAAGAATATCGCTGTAATTTACAGCTTTTTCTCTTATTATAAAAGTTTTTTTATACTCCCAGTCCTTTTCGCCAACCCAAGCAACCTTAGCTTCATTCAGACCAATGAAAGGGTCGGGAATTTTACCATTTGACATCAAATCCAAAAAGTTGCAGCCGGGTACAGTTGCATCATACCAGTATTGTGTACCGACCTCTTTAAAATACCATTTTCCGTTTAATGTTTTTTTCATAGCAAATCTCCTGAGTAGTTAGTCATAGCATATCTTTATTATAAGTTATATTTTATATCTTTTCAATAGTTTTTATAATCTTTAAGTTAAGGGGAATTCTAAACGAAGTAGGATTTTATATTGACAAATTCCTATTAAAATGATATGATATTGACTGAAATTAAAGATTAAGGAGTTTTTATTATGACTAAATATATTCTGAAAATTGAAGGTATGATGTGCGGTCACTGTGAGGCTCATATGAATGATGCGGTCAGAAATCATTTTTCTGTCAAAAAGGTTGAATCCTCTCATACAAAAAAGCAGTGTGTTATTGTTGCAGAAGAGCTTGATGAAGAGAAGCTGAAGTCTGTTGTTGCTGAAACAGGCTATGACCTTAAATCAATAACTAAAGAGCCGTACGAGAAAAAGGGATTTTTTTCTAAGCTAAAAAAGTAAAAAGTTGTTGACAAATGGTTTTTCCTGTAATATAATTGTTGCAATAAATAAAACACGTTGATGGGAACAAGTTTCATTTATGTAGTTGTTTAAGAGAGCCGACGGTTGGTGTGAGTCGGTACAATGTTAAGTGGGGTATCCTCCTTGAGTGGCTGTGCTGAAGGGCAGTAGGTGCAGACGGTCGCCGCCGTTATACGGATAGTGTATGATAGTACATTAAGTGCGTTTTTTAACGAAAAAGAGTGGTACCACGGTATTAATTATCGCCTCTTTGCCTTTGGGCAGAGAGGCTTTTATTTTTTTATTTGGGAGGATTATTATGGCAGATTTAGTAGAAATCCGTTGGCACGGCCGCGGTGGTCAGGGTGCTAAAACAGCCGCCTTGCTGCTGGCAGACGTTGCCTTCAAAACAGGTAGCTTTGTGCAGGGCTTTCCTGAGTACGGTCCTGAGCGTATGGGTGCTCCGATTACTGCATATAACAGAATCAGCGAAAGCGAAATCAGAGTTCATTCAAATATCTATGAGCCTGATTATGTTGTAGTTGTTGACGAGGGACTTCTTGATGTAGTTCACGTAACTGACGGTCTTAAGGCTGACGGCGGTATTGTTGTTAATACATCAAAGTCACCTGATGAAATCAGAGAAAAGCTTAACGGCTATGCAGGTAAGGTTTATACAATTGATGCAAGAAAGGTTTCAAAGGCCTGCCTTGGTAAATATTTCCCGAATACTCCTATGCTTGCTGCTATTGTTAAGGTTTCAGGTGTTATGGAAAAAGAGATTTTCTTAAAGGAAATGGAAAATTCATTTTCTCATAAGTTCGCATCAAAGCCTGAGGTTATCGAGGGCAATATGAATGCGCTTAATATGGCTTTTGAGGAGGTAAGATAAATGAAATCAGATTTGAATAAATTACACCTCGACTGCTCATGGCAGGATTTAACCGAGGGTATGCAGATTTATGGTGAGGCTACCTCACTTGAGTTTAATACAGGTGAGTGGACATCAGTTCAGCCTGTTGTTGATAACGAAAAATGCATTCACTGCTTAATGTGCGTGCCTGTTTGCCCTGATAGCTGTATTGCTGTTGTTGACGGCAAAAGAAGCGAAATTGATTATGATCACTGCAAGGGCTGCGGTATATGTGTTAAAAGCTGTCATTTAGGTGCAATCACAATGGAGGGGGTAAAGTAATTATGGCAAGAAAAGACAGATTAAGCGGTAATGAAGCCGTTGCCGAGGCTTTACGCCAGATAAATCCTGATGTAATGGCGGCTTTCCCCATTACTCCTTCAACTGAAATTCCTCAATATTTTTCAAAGCTCGTTGCTAACGGACAGGTTGACAGTGAGTTTATTCCTGTTGAAAGTGAGCATTCAGCTATGTCCGCTGTTATCGGTTCTCAGTCAGCAGGTGCAAGAAGTGTTACAGCTACCTCGTCAGCAGGTATGGCCCTTATGTGGGAGGAGCTTTATCTTGCAGCATCAAACAGACTGCCTTGCGTATTGACCCTTGTTAACAGAGCTTTATCGGGTCCTATCAATATCAACTGCGACCATAGTGATTCAATGGGTGCAAGGGATTCCGGATGGATTCAGATTTATGCCGAGAATAATCAGGAGGTTTATGATAACCTTTGTATGGCTTATCGTATTGCAGAGCATAAGGATGTTATGCTTCCTGTTATGATTTGCCAGGATGGTTTCATAACCTCACACGCTGTTGAAAATATTGTTCTTAATGAGGATGAGGATGTTAAGAATTTTGTTGGTGAGTATAATCCTGAAAATTCACTCCTTAACCCAGAATGCCCTATGGCAGTAGGTCCTTACAGTGTAACCAACTACTACTTTGAGGCTAAGAGAGCACAGGCTGAGGCACTAAAAAATGCAAAGCAGGTTACACTTGATGTTGCCAAGGAATATGCAAAAATCTCAGGCAGAGAGTACGGACTCTTTGAAGAATATAAGATGAACGATGCCGAATATGCTGTTGTAATTATCGGCTCAGCAGCAGGTACAGCAAAGGATGCTGTTGATGAGCTGAGAGAAAAGGGCGTCAAGGCAGGCTTAATAAAAATCAGATTGTTCAGACCCTTCCCTGCAGAAGAAATTGCTGAGAGCTTAAAGAATATTAAAGCTGTTGCACTTATGGACAGAACAGAGGCTTATAACGATAATTGCGGACCAATCGGCTCAGAGGTTACAACCGCCCTTTACAGAGCAGGCTCAAATGCTCTGGCAGTCAACTATGTTTACGGTCTTGGCGGACGTGATGTTAAGGTCAGTGATATGGTTGAGGTATACGAAGAGCTTGTTAAGACTGCAGAGGCAGGCAAGGTTGAAAATCCATATCGTTATATGGGCGTAAGAGAATAAGGAGGTCGTCTGATATGTATAATTTTAAAGAATATGTTTCAAGAGAAGACCGCCTTGTCGGTGGTCACAGAATGTGTGCAGGCTGCGGCGGCACAATTGCCGTAAGAAATGTTTTAAAGGCTATCAAGCCGGGGGATAAGGCTGTTGTAGGCAATGCTACAGGCTGTCTTGAGGTTTCAACCTTTATGTATCCTTATACCGCTTATAAGGACAGCTATATTCATAATGCATTTGAAAATGCAGGTGCAACAATGTCAGGTGTTGAGGGTGCATATAACGCTCTCAGAAGAAAAGGTAAGCTTGACGAAACCTATAAGTTCATTACCTTCGGTGGTGACGGCGGTACATATGATATCGGTTTCCAGTCACTTTCAGGTGCAATGGAGCGTAATCACGATATGGTTTATGTTTGCTACGATAACGGTGCTTATATGAATACAGGTATTCAGCGTTCATCAGCGACACCTATGTTCGCCGATACAACAACTACTCCTGTCGGCAGAGAGTCGTTAGGTAAGCCACAGTACAGAAAGGACCTTGCTGCAATCATTGCAGAGCATCAGGTGCCTTATGTTGCACAGACTACATTTGTACAGAATTTTAAGGACTTGTATAAAAAGAGCGAAAGAGCAATTTATACAAAGGGTGCTGCTTTCTTAAATATTATGGCACCGTGTCCGAGGGGCTGGAGATATCCGACATATGATATTATGGAAATCTGCAAGCTTGCAGTTGAAACACGCTACTGGCCGTTGTTTGAGGTTGTTGACGGCAGATGGATTTTAAACTACCAGCCAAAGAGCTATGTTCCGATTGAGGAGTGGCTTGTTAAGCAGGGCAGATTCAAGCATATGTTCAAGCCCGGCAATGAGTGGATGATTGAGTCATTCCAGAAAGAGGTCGACCGCCGTTGGTATGAGCTTCTCAACAGATGTGACGAAGTACGCGGTGCATAATTAATTAAAGTAAAAAACGATGCAGTTCAATGTGAACCGCATCGTTTTTTTATGATTATTTTTCAAGCTTAACTGTTGTGACAATTTTGTCGTCACTAAAAGATATTAATTCTTCAATTTCAACCTCTAAATCTGTTGTGGTGTTTCTCAATATATATGCTTTTCTTACATCCTTGCTGACACCGGGTTTGATTTGAACATCAAGATAGTCAGTATCATCATTAGATAAAAATGTTGTTTCAAGACCAATTCCATCTTGATAAACACGGTCAATTAATGCTACATCGAAGCTTGCAGGATTGCTTGAATTGTTTGTAAATTCATATGTAAGAAGTACAGTATCCTTGCCCTCCCAGTTCTTTGTAAGCTTTGCTGATTTAACCACACATTTGTAATCACCAATCTCATTGTTTGATGCTTCAGTTGTATCTGCTTTTACAGATGAATTTGTTGAAGCAGTATCAGGTTTATTTTCGTCACTGCTGCCTGCAGAGCCGATTACACCAATTATGATTAGTATTGCTGCAATTACTGATATAATAATGATTGTTTTCTTTTTCTTCTTTTTCTTTTCCTCTTTCATTGCTGCATTTACTGCAGTTTGCACATCTGAGTTGTTTTGTGGTGTTTCATAAATATTGTCTGCCATTTTGCAAACCTCCTCTTTTTTGATACAATAATATTAACACATATGTGTTCGTTTGTCAACATATGTATTCAAACTGAAGAAGATTATCGCATACACTATTTATGAGGTGATGTGAATGTTTATTCCGACTTTGGATGCAAAAATTGTAGGTGAGGTTATAAAAGAGCTCAGATATGAGAAGGGAATATCACAGGAAGTGATGAGTGGTCTTGCTGATATAGGGAGAACTCAACTTTCTGCAATCGAGCGTGGGGTAAGAAAACCGACACTTGAAACACAGAATCGTATATCAAATGCTCTTGAT
>JAIDEF010000149.1 GCA_029054965.1 Eubacterium sp. | reverse complement strand
ATAAGTATATAAAGGGTGATTTTATGAAATTAGTTATAGCGATTGTATCGAATAAGGATTTACCGCAGGTGCTTGCAGTTACAAGTGCCGAGGGCTTTTTTTCAACAAAAATAGCAACACAGGGTCAGTTTTTACAGAGTGGTCAGACAACAATTCTGTATGGTGTTAATGATGACAGGGTTGATGATTTGTTTAACCTTATCAGAAATAATGTAACAAAAAGAGTACTTAAAGAAACATCTGTTGAAAGCACTATCGAAGGCTCACTTTTAAAAAAGCCTGTTGATGTTGAGGAATTCGGTGCAGTGGCATTTGTTATTAATGTAGAGGATTTTAAGAAACTTTAAAATGAACAAGCTTGACTTTATCGGGAATACACGTGTTATTGAACAGCTTGGATGTCTTATTGACTCCAAGCGTTTTCCTCATGCCTTGATAATTGAGGGTGAGCACGGTCTTGGTAAAAAAACTCTGGCAAGAAAGCTTGCCGGTGCTCTTGTATGCCGTGGTGATAATAAGCCTTGCGGCGAGTGTCGGCAATGCCGTAAGGCACAGCAGGGGATTCATCCTGATATTATTGAGCATATTGCCGAGGGCGGAAGCAATTCGTTTCACGTTGATGTAATAAGAAGCATAGTTAATGATGCCTTTATGAGCCCTAATGAGGCTGATTATAAGATTTATATTTTGGGCAATGCCGAGTGTATGAATGTTTCTGCACAGAATGCATTGCTGAAAATTCTTGAGGAGCCGCCTGAATATGTGATTTTTATATTGACTGTTTCATCAAAAAGCATGTTGCTTGAAACTGTGCTTTCACGCAGTGTGGTTGTAAGCCTTGAGGGAGTAGATATTAAGGAAGGTTCACAGTATATTGCTGCACATTCTGATAATGCTGATATAGCTTCTGCAGCACGTCAGCTTGAAACCTTTAACGGAAATATAGGCAAAGCCCTTGGTTCTTTGCAGAACGGCAAGGTAAGCGAAATAACGGATGTTTGCCTGAATGTCTGCAGTGCGTTGGTGAGTGACAGCGAGTATTCGCTTTTAACTGCCTGTTCTTCCTTTCAGAATGACAGACAGAGCATTATTCTTGCAATGGATTTTTTGAAAAACATTTTCAGAGATGCATTGGTGTACAAGCCGTCTGCCGACCTGATTTCAGGTCAGACGGAAACAGTTACCATGCTTAAAAATAAGATAACACGTCAAAAGCTTATTGACTTAATTGCTATTTGTGATAAACTTAAAGAGATGGCACTTAAGAATTCAAACAATTCATTGCTTATTACAAAAATATGTTATAGCCTTAGACAAGCCATTGGCAGATAGGCTATTTGGAGGATATATATGACAAAGGTTGTTGGTGTCCGTTTTAAGGATACAGGCAAAACTTACTATTTTGATCCATGCGGTATCGACTGCAAAAAGGGTCAGGTGCTTGTGGTTGAAACTGCAAAGGGTGTTGAGTGCGGTACTGCACAGTCAAACGTTAAAGAGGTTGACGAGGACGAGGTCGTTGCACCGCTTAAGCCGGTTAAGAGAATTGCCACAGAGGAAGATTTAAAAATAATTGAGGAAAACAAGGCTTATGAAAAGGATGCACTTGTTGTGTGTGCCGAGAAAATAAAAAATCATAATCTTGAAATGTTTCTTACAGATGCAGAGTGTTCCTTTGACAGAACAAAAATTATTTTTTACTTCACTGCTGATGGCAGGGTTGATTTCAGAGAGCTGGTTAAGGATTTAGCTTCTCATTTTCGCAAAAGAATTGAACTCAGACAAATCGGAGTACGTGATGAAAGCAGGCTGCTTGGAGGTCTTGGCATTTGCGGCAGACCCTTTTGCTGCTCTACTTTTCTGGATGATTTTCACAGTGTTTCAATAAAAATGGCTAAGGATCAGGGTTTATCATTAGCTCCCGGTAAAATCAGCGGAACCTGCGGCAGACTTCTGTGCTGCCTGAAATATGAGCAGAATTCCTATGAATACCTTAACAAAATCACACCGAGAAAGGGTTCGGTTGTTGATTGCCGTGAGGGCAGGGGAACTGTTGTTGATGTTTCAATTCTTACCGGAATGCTTAAGGTTCAGCTTGATAAAGCACCGGAGGCACTGCCTGTTTCAGTTAACAGGTCTGAGGTGCGAGTGGTCAAAAAAGGCAATTTTGACAATTCTAAAGAAAAATCTTCAAATGAGTAAAAATCACTTGATTTTTTAATAATATACTGTTATATTATTGATATAGCTTGATGATGTAGGAGGTGTATCTATAATGGCATACGCAATTTCAGATGATTGTATCTCATGCGGCGCTTGTGCTGCTGAATGTCCTGTAAGTGCTATTTCAGAGGGTGACGGTAAGTTCGTAATCGATGCTGACACTTGTATTGAATGCGGCGCTTGCGAAGGTGTTTGCCCTGTTGGCGCTCCTGCACAGGAATAATTTTACAATACTTAGTTTAAAAGCACATTCATCAAGAATGTGCTTTTATTTTTTATTTTCCTTGCAATGTCAAACTATGTCTGTTACAATGAAATCAGGGTGATAATATGAGTGACAATAACACTACGGATAATAAATCAAAAAATATTTTTCAGTTTATAAAGTTTGCACTCTTTTCTGCATCAGCAGGGATTATTCAGGTGCTCAGCTTTACTTTAATGAATGAGGTGTTTATTAAGCTGCCTTTTATGCAGAGGGTTCTTGAAAGCAACGATACCTTTGCAAGGATTATGGAGAATGAATATGGTCCTATGTACCTGATTGCATTGCTCCTGTCTGTTATCTGGAATTTTACCTTTAACAGAAAATTCACCTTCAAGTCAGCAGCGAATGTGCCGATTGCAATGCTTAAGGTACTTGCCTTTTATGCGGTGTTTACCCCTGTTACTGTTATTTTAGGCAATTACTTTACTGCTAAGTTTGCAGATTTTTCGGCAATTGAATATGTTGTTCTTGGTGTAACAATGGCTTGCAATATGATAACTGAATTTATTTATGACAAGCTTGTTGTGTTCAGAAATCAGGAAAACACAGCAGAAAAATAAACTTAACGGAGTATTTTTATACTCCGTTTTTTGCTGAAATCTGATATATGTGTGCATAAAATATCAGGATTATTAAACTGCTTTTTTGTAAAATGCTAATGTACCCGAAATCAATCGGGGCAGCGGAAAGGAGATGCTTATGGATATTACCGATAGTCTGCAGAATGCAATAAATTATATTGAAGATCATTTGACAGATGAGCTTGACTATTCATGCCTTGCACAGAAAGCCTGTATGTCAAGCTATTATTTTCAAAGGATTTTCAGTGCCTTGTGCGGTTATACCGTTGGGGATTATGTCAGATACAGAAGGCTCACACTTGCCGGCAGTGAGCTTTTGCAGTCAAAGGCTAAGGTGATTGATGTTGCTTTCAAATACGGCTATGAAACGCCTGAAAGCTTCACAAGGGCATTTAAAGAATTTCACGGCATTACACCATCAGGTGCAAGAGAATGTGGTGACAGGCTGAAATATTTTTCTCCTCTTTCCGTATCAATAACATTAAGAGGTGGTTTTATGGAAAATTTCAAAAAGGACAATTACAGGATTGTAAAAAAGGATGCCTTTACTGTGCTTGAAAAGGTTGAACAGCATATGGTGGACAATGACAACAACAAAAATACTATACCGGAATTTTGGACAAGAAGCTGGCAGGATGGTACAGTTAAGACCTTGCTCAGTAATTTGTCCGGCAGCAAGGATTTGCTTGGAATATGCTACAATCATCATTCCGGGTATTCCGCTGAACTGTTTGATTACGCAATCGGCTGCACTTGTGCTTCTGATGTCGAAGTGCCTGAGGGCTACAGAGTTAATACAATTCCTGCAAGAACCTGGGTGGTGTTTGAATGTATCGGTCCTATGCCTCAGGCAATACAGCAGGCTTGGCATACTATTGCCAGTGAGTTTGTGCCTTCACGTGAATATGAGCTAACATATGAGTTCAATATTGAGGCTTACAGTGCAGGCAATATGACTGGCGAAGATTATAAGAGTGAAATCTGGGTTCCTATAAAAGAGAAATAATAATTTAATAATAAAAAAGCCTTGCAGATGTAATAATCTGCAAGGCTTTTTTATTCTATGTATTCAATTATAATATTCTTTAAAAAGTCAGAATTTACAACATAATCACCGTGACTCTTGCCCTTGATGATTTTCAAAGTTGAGTTTGGTATGCTGTCGGCAATAAGGCGTGTTTCCTTTTCGCATATTATATCAAATTCTCCTGCTAAAACGAGAGTTGGGCATTTGATTTTTTTTAACTCATTGACAGTAATATTCGGCTCACTCAGCATCATTTTTGTACGTTTGTCACGGGTGAAAAAATAGGATATTGCTGAACCAAAACGGATTAATGGCTTTAAGCCGTTTACTGTAATGTTTGCTCCCGATATTATCATTTTTTCAAAAACGTCAGGTCTTTTGATACAGCAGAGCAGACCTATAATTCCGCCGTCGCTGAAGCCGTAAAAGCATGGTCTGTCAAGCTTTAATTCATCAATAAACCGCAGAACGTCATCTGCCATATCAGTGTAATGAAATTTATCGGTGCAGTCGCTTTTGCCGTGGCCTCTGCTGTCAAGAGCATAAATGGTAAAGGTGTTTTTTAAAGAGCATATCAGCTTATTGAAAATCGTATGATCCTCCTTGTTGCCGTGCAGGAGGATAAGGGGCTTGCCGTTTCCGTATTTTTCATAATGAATTTTTGGTTTTGATTCGGTGAACATTCTATCCCTCGTTTATAATTTCACTGTAAAATCTGCGTGTGTCCTCATTCCAACTGCTGATAACATCATCACTGAGCTCACTTGGTGCAAGCTTAAATGTGTCTGTCAGCTCCTGCTCAAATGCATATGTAACCTTTACTGCACCATTGTAGTTAAGGTGGTTGCCGCCGTCCTTTGTATCTGTTTCCCAGTTGAAGCCGTCAATTTTATTCATATCAGTATTATAGTCTATGAAAATCAGATTGTTCTTTTCTGCCAGCTCTTTAACGGCATTGTGCTTGCTGTAATTCCAGCTTGTGCCTGCAGGAATTGAAACCAGTGCAAGCTGACAATTATGCTTTTGACAAAGTTCAATTATTTTATCAAAATATTTTTGTGTGTTTCTGTCAATTTCTTCTGATTTGGAGTTCTTTTTTCCAAGGTATGTTTTTCCGTGCTCAAAGCCCTGAGCCTTTTTATCAGCAATGAAGCCCTTAGCAATAAATTTGTATTTTCCTCTGATATTGACAAAATCGCTTTTATTAAGGTCCTTCCATCTGTAATTATATTTCATCAAAGGGAATTTGTAATTGATGCCGGCAATTATAGCCTCGTCAACATTGGTGAAATTTTCGTGGAATTTTTTAATGCCGTAGGCGATGCCCTGCTTGATTGTTCGCTTTTTATCGTCCTCAGCAAGATTGCCGTTTTTGTCAAATTTGTTGATTGTTGTGAACATACAGTCAGTTTCAAAGACTACAAGCTTCGGTGACTGATATTTGAACATTTCAACCAGCTTATGATAAATCTCAGCAGTAGTAATGCTCGGCATACCCATTACGCAGGTGGTTATTTTTTTGTCCTCCCATATCTGAATGGGATTTATTGCTCTGTAAATATCGGAATTTCCGACCATCATCACGTCAATTGAATTCTCTGCCTCAGCCTTGTATGCACCTGTGATACAGGATGACATTCCTGTTGAATCCGTTTTTCCCTTTGGCGAAAAAACGTTGGAGCAGTAAGCAAAAATAAGGCAGAATACAAGAATAAATGATAACGAACGTACTAAACCTTTAACATTTTTCTTAGTGTTTTTCATGGCTTTTATTTAAAAATTTACGTTGATTTTTCTCCAGTATTTTTCTTGTTTTTTCTTTAGGGAAGTTGAAGTTGCTTTCACAGAAGATTTCTGTGTCGCTGTTCCACACCTCTCTTTGTTCATCGGTAAGCTCTGTTGGCTTTAAGCCGTATTTGTTTTTCAGCAGTTTTTCATAAGCTGCTGTGACCTTGCTTGCACCTGTATTATTCAGGTGCAGCCCCTCATCCTTTGTGTCCTTAGTCCAGTCAAAGGTTGGAATCAGGTCACTTCTTGTGTTAAAATCAATATAGCTAAGACCGTTTTCCTTTGCGAGCTCCTTGACGGTGTTGTGCTTGCGCATATTCCAGCTATAACCTGATGGTATAGTAACAAGTGCGAGCTTTATGTCCTTTTCCTTGCAAAGGTCAATTATTTTATGGAAATATTTTAAATGCAGACTGTCGATAGGCTCTTTTGCTTTATCCTTTTTGTCCATATAAGTATCGCCGTATTCAAATGGCTTTATATGCTTGCTTGTTAAAAAGCCTCTTGATGTGAAGGAACGCTTATTTGTTACATTTGTAAGCTCTTTAAGCGTAAGCTGTTTCCATCTGTAATTGAATTTGATTGTAGGATATTTGCTGTCAAGAGCCGCAAGTATTTCCTGCTCGGCTTCATCCAGCTTATTCTGTATTGAGCTTATTCCAAATCCTATTTCTTCATTTTCTTCATCCTTAAATATGAGCTTGCCATTTTCATCGAATTCATTGCCTGTATCAAACAGACAGTCTGTTTCAAGAACAAGCATTTTCGGTGACTGATTTTCTAAAAAGCTTTTAGCTCTGTGATATGCCTCAGGCTCTGAAATAAAGGAGTGACCTATCAGGCAGGAGGTAATTCCGCAGTCCATCCATATTTTCATTGGATTTATTCCGCGGTAAGCATTTGAATTGCCTAAAATTACGACATCAACAGTATTTTTTTCAAGGACATTGCAGGAGCGTATCATATTAATCGGCTTTTTTGTAGCATCGTCCTTAACCTTAGGCAGTAGCACATTGGACGCAGTTACAAATAAAAATACAAATATAACTGTAAATATTATTGCGTTTCTGAGTCCGCATAGATTTTTCTTTTTATTTTTCATAAATTAGCTTTCCTCTAAAATTGTGCATATATTGCAGCCGCTTCGCCGCCTGCGTTGTTGCCGTACATACCGACAATTATAATTGAGAATATCAGCAGCAGGTAAAGCACCCATCTCAGTACAAGCGGTTTTTGTGCCAGCTCTTCTCTGATATTATGTCCTTTTTCTTTCAGTAAACCTATGATAAATACAACGGCAATACCAACCAGAATTACCGGATAATCTCTGAATGAAATGTGCGGTATTGCTTCTCTATGAAGCAAATCGGTAAAGCTTACTGATTTAAACATCTGCAAAAACAGGTTTGTGCTTTCGGAAATTGTGGCACTTCTGAAAATAAGCATACCCGCATTAACTATAATGAATGTTCTTACCATCTGGAACAAATGATAAGGCTTGGTTTCCCTGTTAATTTTAAGCTTTGTGCATAGCTTGTCTGTTATCGGCTTTGTAAATTCGCCGAGCATCATCAGTAAATAATAGTAAAGTCCGTAGAAAATATATTTTCCGCTTGAGCCGTGCCAGATACCATTACAGAACCATACAAAGAATAATGCGTATGCAGCAGGTATCATCTGAACAAAATACTCATTTTTTATATGTTTTTTTGCAAAGGTATTTACTTTTTTAAAGCTTCCTGAAAGACTGACAGGGTAGAATACATATTCCTTCAGCCACAGACCAAGTGTAATATGCCATCTTCTCCAGAATTCATTGATAGAGCGTGCAAAGAACGGCTGCCTGAAGTTTTCGGCAAGCTTTATGTCAAACATTTCGCTGACACCTGCAACAATATCAATACAGCCTGAGAAATCACAGTAAAGCTGAATTGTGTAGGAGATAATTGCAATTATAACAGCAGTGCCGCTGAATTCATCGGGCTTTTCAAAAACACCTGATGCAATCAGACCTATTCTGTCAGCAATGACAAGCTTTTTGAATAAGCCGAAAAGCATCAGCAGAGCACCGTTTTTAACTACATCATAGTCCAGATAGTGCGGTTCTCTGAACTGCTTGTCAAGTGCACCATAGCGGTCAAAGGGACCTTCGATAATATGTGGAAAATAGCTCACAAACAGAAGTACTCTGCAAGGATTTTTTTCTGCCTTGACTGTACCTCTGTAAACATCAACAATATAGCTGATTGCCATAAGAGTGTAGTAGGATATACCAAGCGGCAGAATAAAGTTGAAGGTTGGTATAACATCCTCGTGGGTGAATAATCCTATTACCGAATTAGCCATTCCGCCAAAGAAGTTGCCGTATTTAAGTACTGCAAGTATGGCAATGTTGAGCACAACAATTGCTGTAAGAACTGCCTTTTGCTTTTTCTTTATTGAAGCCTTTAGCTGTTTGCGTTCAGCCTTTTCAAGGTCTGATTTTTTTGCCTTGAACTCATCATTGAGTCCTTGTATTTTTAATGCACCCAGATAAATCAGCAGTGTGGATGCAATCATAAATAGTGTTAATACTGTGCTGGAGATAGCGTAGAAAAATAAAGATGCAACGAGTAAAACTATCCATTGCATCTTCTTTGGAACAAGATAGTAAACTACTCCGGCAATTGCCACAAAAATGACAAAAACTAATGAAGTGATTGACATGATTTACTCTTCGTCCTCTAATTTTTTAATTAAGTTCATAATAGCCTCAGCGCTGTTGAAATTTTCAGGAACTAAATCTGTTACTGCAATTTCAACATCAAATTCGTCAGCTATTTCATTAACAAGTCTGATGATAGCGAGTGAGTCAAGTATACCCTTATCAACTAAGCCTGTTTCGTTTTCAAAATCAACACCCGGTTTGATTTCCTCTAAAATTTCTAATAATTCTTCCATTTTCTTTTACCTCTTTTATAATTCTTTATATAAGCTCTGAAGAGCTTTTCTGTCAATTTTGCCGTTGGCATTTTTAGGCATTTCTTTGATTCTTAATACCTTGTCAGGTGTCATATATGGAGGCACCTTGTTTTTAACAGCCTCAAGCACAATGCTGCTGTCCTTGAT
>JAIDEF010000148.1 GCA_029054965.1 Eubacterium sp. | reverse complement strand
ATATTAACAGGAGTGTTATATGAAAAAATTTATGGATAAGGATTTTTTGCTTGATACTGATACCGCTAAAAAGCTTTTTCACGAATTTGCTGAAAATATGCCTATATGCGATTATCATTGTCATTTGAATCCTAAGGAGATTTTTGAGAATAAGCCGCCTGAAAGTATAACAGAGCTGTGGCTGTCGGGTGACCATTATAAATGGCGTGCAATGCGTAGCTGCGGTGTTGAGGAAAAGTATTGCACCGGCGATGCAACGGACAGAGAAAAATTTCAGAAATTTGCTTATGCACTGCAGTATTGTATTGGCAATCCGCTTTATCACTGGGCTCATATAGAGCTTCAGCGTTATTTTGGTATTGAAACACCTCTTAATGCAAAAACTGCCAACGATATTTTTGACAGAGCAAATAATGCTATTAAAAACGGTGATTTCAGACCGCAGAGTCTTATTATGAAAAGTAATGTTAAGATTGTCTGCACAACAGATGACCCTGTTGATGATTTAAAATATCACAAGCTTTTAAAGGATGTTCAGGGCTTTGACTGTAAGGTTCTTCCGTCATTCAGACCTGATAGAGCATTAAATGCTCACCTTGACGGCTTTGCTGATTACATCAATACGCTTGCAGCGGCTGCCGGTGTTGAAATTAAAAGCTATAAGGATGTAATCACTGCATTGCTTAAAAGAGTTGATTATTTTGACAGCGTGGGCTGCAGAGTGTCGGATCAGGCATTCGATTATCCGCCTTATGCTGTTGCCGAGGATGATGAAATTGATGAGATTTTCAGCCGTGCAATGAATGGCGAAAAAATCACCCTTGCCGAATGCGATAAGTACAGAACTCCGATTCTGATTGCTCTTGGTAAAAAGTATCACGATCTTGGCTGGGCTATGGAAATTCACATTGGTGCTATGAGAAATAATAACACATTTATGTTTAACAAAATTGGTGCTGATACAGGCTTTGATTCAGTGGGTGACTGTGAGATTGCACAGCCTTTGTCAAGATTTCTTGATGCACTCAATATTGAGGATAAGCTGCCTAAAACCATTCTTTTTAATCTTAATGATAAGGATAATACAGTGCTTGGCACAATGCTCGGCAATTTCCAGAGCGCTGATGCTGAATCAAAAATTCAGTTCGGACCTGCGTGGTGGTTCCTTGATACAATGGATGGTATGACAAATCAGATGAAAACTCTTGGCAATCTCGGTGTGCTTGGTAAATTTGTCGGTATGGAAACAGACTCACGTTCATTTACCTCCTATGGCAGACACGAGTATTTCAGGCGAATTATGTGTGCTCTCCTCGGCAGATGGGTTGAGGACGGCTGGTATGCCTATGATGAGGATATCCTGAAGGAAATTGTTCAGGGAATCTGCTTTAATAATGCAATCAAATATTTTAATTTTTAATTAGTTTATAATGTTTTGGAGGAACAGTTATGGATTTGAAGTTAAGACCAAAGGAAGAATGTAAATTTGATGAGATTTCACTTGGTGAAATTATGCTCAGACTTGACCCCGGCGAGGGAAGAATCAAGACTGCACGCTCATTCAAAGCCTGGGAAGGCGGCGGAGAGTACAATGTTGCCCGCGGACTTCGCAGATGCTTTGGTTTAAATACAGGTGTTGTGACTGCTTTTGCAGAGAATGAAATCGGATACCTTATGGAGGATTTGATTCTTCAGGGCGGTGTTGATACATCACTCATTAAATGGATGCCTTTTGACGGTATCGGCAGAACAGTAAGAAACGGTATCAATTTCACAGAGCGCGGCTTTGGTATCCGTGGTGCTGTGGGTGCTTCTGACAGAGGCAACACTGCTGCTTCAAAGCTTAAGCCGGGGGATATTGACTGGGATTATATTTTCGGTACCCTCGGTGTTCGCTGGCTGCACACAGGCGGTATTTATGCTGCTCTTTCGGAAACTGCTGCTGAGGTAGTTATTGAGGCTGTTAAAAAGGCTAAGGAATATGGTACAATTGTTTCCTATGACCTTAACTATCGTCCGTCTCTCTGGAAGGACATCGGCGGTCAGGCAAAGGCTCAGGAGGTTAACAAGGAGATTGCCAAGTATATCGACGTTATGATTGGTAATGAGGAGGACTTCACAGCATCTCTTGGCTTTGAGGTTGAGGGTAACGACGCTGATCTTAAAGAGCTTAACATGGATGGCTACTACAAGATGATTGAAACTGTTACAAAGGCTTATCCTAACTTCAAGGTTATTGCTACTACTCTCAGAACTGTTAAAACCGCAACTGTTAATGACTGGAAAGCAATCTGCTGGGCAGATGGTCAGATTTATCAGTCAATGGAATTCCCTGGTCTTGAAATCCTTGACAGAGTTGGCGGAGGTGACAGCTTTGCATCAGGTCTTATTTATGGCTTAATGACATATCAGGATGCACAGAAGGCTGTTAACTATGGTGTTGTTCACGGTGCACTTGCAATGACTACACCGGGTGATACAAGCATGGCATCACTTAAAGAGGTTGAGGCAAAGGTTAATGGTGCATCTGCACGAGTGCAGAGATAAAATCGTGTCTTTTTCCGTTATGCTGCGTTTCTAGAAAAATTCTGCTCGGTCACATACCTTTGTATGCTCCCGTAGACAGAATTTTTCAAAAGTCTTGCCTAACGAAAAAAACCACTGATTTTAATAATTCATCTATTATTAATTAAATAATCTATAATTATTACAGGAGAAATATTATGGCTAATAAAATTGAAACCTTAGCAAAAATTCAGGAGGTTGGTATTGTTGCAGTTGTTCGTGCAACATCAATCGAGCAGGCAGAAAAAATTACAGATGCCTGTATTGCAGGCGGTGTTGCTGCTATCGAGCTTACTTTCACCGTTCCTCACGCTGACAAGCTTATTGAGGCTATGAAGGCAAAGTATAATTCAGGTGAAATCATTATCGGTGCAGGCACTGTTATGGATGCTGCAACTGCACGTATTGCAATCCTTGCAGGTGCTGAATACATTGTATCACCTTATTTTGACCCTGAAACTGTTAAGACATGTAATCGTTACGGCGTTCCTTCAATGCCGGGTATATACACTCCTACAGAGGCTGTTCATGCTATGGAGTGCGGTGCAGATGTGCTTAAGGTATTCCCGGGTGACATTGCAGGGCCTGCATTTATCAAGGATATTCATGGTCCAATTCCTAACGCTGTTATGATGCCGTCAGGCGGTGTTGATGTTGACAATGTTAAGGACTGGATTAAGGCAGGTGCTATTGCCTGCGGTGCTGGCTCATCATTAATTGCTGGTGCTAAGACAGGCGATTATGATAAGATTACTGAAACAGGCAAGCTCTTTGTTCAGCGTATTAAGGAAGCAAGAGCAGAAATGGCAAAATAAAATGATGGGCAATAGTCAGACCTTGTTTTGTTCGGCTATTGCCTGCTTAAGAGTCGGCGAGGGTTTGTCTTTGCCGACTGTTTTTATGAGGTAGTTATGAAAGCAGTTGTTTTTGATATGGATGGTGTTTTATTTGACACCGAAAGTGTTTGTATGAAAGCCTGGGATTATGCAGGTGAGGTAATGGGCGTCGGCAAAGCCGGGTATATGGTGCTTAAAACACTTGGTATGAATGCCGACAAGGCAATTGAAATTATCAGGGATGAATTCGGTGATGATTTTGATGCTGTGAAATTCAAGCAAACAGGCAGAGATTATTCCTATAATTTTTTCAATAAATATGGTGTTCCTGAAAAACCGGGACTTTATGAAATACTTGATTATCTTAAAAATAAGGGCTATAAAATTGCACTTGCCTCCTCCACAAGCTCACAGAGTGTTCACCACCATTTGCAGGAAAAGGATATTGAAAAATATTTTGATGCAGTTATCTGCGGCGATATGGTTGAAAAATCAAAGCCTGAGCCTGATATTTATTTAAAGGCTTGTAAGGCGTTAAACGAAAAACCTTCCGATTGTGTTGCAATAGAGGATTCAAAAAACGGATTGCTGTCTGCTCACCGTGCAGGAATGAAGGTTATTATGGTGCCTGATTTGTGGCAGGGTGAGATTGAAACAGACAGTTTTTTAATGGCAAAATGTGAGAATTTAACTGAGATTATGACTGTTCTATAGCCACTCAACTAATGGTTTAGCCATTTTTCAACCGATAGTTTACAGCACAACCGCTGCGTTATTGTTAATTTGATACAGCGAATGTAGAATTGAATTACCAAATAATTTGAAGGAGTTGAATTCTATGTTCGGTTTGGAACGGAAAGAAAATGCAGGGCTTGTAAAGCAGGAGGTGATACATATGAATTTAGGTAAAAATATTGCTGAGCTGAGAAAGAAGAATAATCTTACTCAGGAGGAACTTGCTAATATGCTCGGTGTTTCACCTCAGGCAGTTTCAAAGTGGGAGAATGATGCTGCCTGTCCTGATATAGCACTTCTTCCGAAAATAGCAGAAATTTTCGGTGTAACAATTGACGAGCTGATGAATGAGCAGGGCAGTATTCATTCAAAGAAAACTGTTAACAGCAGAATTGAAACAAAGCGAATTATTCAGATTAATGTTTTATCCGCAGATGGAAAAAGCAGTAAAATTAACATACCCTTTAAGCTTGTTTCAGCAGGTATGAAAATTGGCGCGATGTTCGGTCTTGATGACAACATTTGCTGTGCAATTAACACTGCGGTTGAAAGCGAAGTAATTGATGATTTAATCACTGTTGACGGCGATAACGGTGAAAAAGTTACAATTAAGATAATATAAATTTTCGGTAGGGGCACATATTATGTGCCCGCAGGCGGATAATATCCGCCCCTACGAAATGTTACATCAACAAATAAAATCCGCAGAAGTATTACTTCTGCGGATTTGTGTTTATACCTTATACTTTTCTGCCTGCATATTAAACATCTTTGCATAGGTTTTGTTCAGCGCCATAAGCTCGGAGTGTGAGCCGCTTTCAATGATTTCACCATTTTCCATAACAAAAATCCTGTCTGCATTGATTGTTGTTGACAGTCTGTGAGAAATAAAGATAACCGTTTTATCCTCAGCAGCCTCAAGCATTGACTGATTGAGCTTATATTCAGCAATAGGGTCAAGGTTTGCTGATGGCTCATCAAGAATTATGTAAGGGCAGTGGTTATAGAAGGCACGGGCAATAGCTATCTTCTGGCTTTCGCCGCCTGAAAGCATTACACCGCTGTCATCAAATTCTCTCAGGAGTTCTGTATCAGTGCCGTTTGGCAGCTTCTTGTTAAATCCGCTGTGTGAAAGTGCCTCGTTAACCCGGTTCTTGTCGGGGTTAACATCAAGTGCCACGTTTTCGCCAACTGAGCAGGAGAAAATCTGAAAGTCCTGAAATACTGCAGTAAATCTGTCACGGTGTGATTTTACAGTGGCGTTTTTTATGTTTTCTCCGTCAATAAGAATTTCACCTTCGCTGACATCATAAAGCCTTAAAAGCAGATTTGTAAGTGTGGTTTTGCCTGCACCGTTAAAGCCTACAAGTGCAATTTTTTCATAGGGTTTTATTGTCATATTAACATTTTTAAGGGTTGGCTTAGTATTCCCCGGATAGGTAAAGGATAGATTTTTAATTTCAATCTTTTTAGGCTCTGTGATTTCTGCCGTGTTTTTACCATCATTGATTTTGCTTTCTGTCTTTAAAAATTCACGATATTTTTCAATCATTTTGCCCTGCTCCTCAAATCTTGCTAAAGCCCAGACTGTTAAAAAGTTGATTGAGGATGCAATGGCATATGCACCATTGAAGGATGCAACAAAATCACCTGCTGATATGGATTTTTCAATCAGTACACAGTAGCCAAGGTAAAGGGGAAGAACAAACATAAAGCCTAAAATCTGCACACCGAAATCCTGAATGAAATAAAGAAGTGATATTTTTGACCAGTATTTTTTCTGGTTTTCAACAACCTTGTCGGCAGCGTCATTATAGTTATCAATCAGAATGGGCTTGATGTTATTCATTCTGACCTCTTTTGCATAGTCCTGCAAATAAAATATTCGCTGAAAGTAGTCACTGCGTCTGTGAAATTTGGTGTTGTCAATCCTTCTGCCCATCTGCAGTGTACCGATTTTTTTGCTCAGCGGCATAAATATGCCCACAAACACAAGAATGATTAAAAGGCATATAGGGTCAATTGCTAACAGAATTGACGATATTGTTATGAGTGACACCACGTTGCCAATGTAGTTTCTCACAAGGCCAAGTATGTTTTGAATATTGTCCGATGAGGATTCAATTGTTAAAATGAAATTGTTATAAAAGGCAGGGTTGTCATATGACTCCAGGTCAAGGTTTTTTGCCTTAGTATAGAGCTTTTCGTTAAGTCCTTTATAAACCTTTTCTTTTTCAACATTCCAGAAAAATTCCCTGAATATCCATGCTGCAAGCTTACTTATTATCAGCACTGCCGCAACAACTGCCACTACAATATATAATCGGTTCAGATTTTCTCCGCTTGTTACAATGTCAATCATATACTTAACACCAAGCACGCTGATAAGCCTTGTGGGCAGAACAAGAACAATGCCCCATATGCATTCACCGATAACAAGCAGCGGTGATATGGAGAACAGCAGCTTTAAAAAGTACATTATGTTTGATAACATGGAGTGCTCTGTTTTTTGCTTCTTAGTTTTCATACTCTCTCTCCTTTCTACAGCATAGGATAGTCGAAATCGATATGGTTTAAAATGACCTATTTCCGCAGAAACTGCGTTAAAAATCTCGCCATACGGCAGTATGCCATCGATTTTGTGCCTTGTTTCATCAAAAATATGTCTATTTTAAACTGCTTGCACCGAAATCGCTGGAGTTGTGAATGAATTTTTGCGTTTGAGATGGCAGAAAGGCTGACGCCTTTCAACAGTGAAAACGTGAAAATTCGTCGCAAGAACAAGTTTTCGGCATATTGTGTTCGACTATTCTATGCTATAGCTTTTTGACTGCAGGCTGAACATTTTTTCATATTCGCCCTGCTGGGTCATAAGCTCACGATGATTACCGCTTTCAATAATCTGTCCGCCGCTTAAAACATAAATTTTGTCAGATAAAACGGCACTTGAAAGCCTGTGTGATATGTAAATAACGGTTTTGTTTTTTGTTGCTGAAATCAGGTTTTCATACATTTTATATTCAGCAATAGGGTCAAGGGCAGAGCTCGGCTCGTCCAGTATTGCAAGGTCAAAATCCTTTGCAAACAGTCTTGCGGTTGATACCTTCTGGTTTTCACCGCCTGAAAGTCCTGCGCCGTTTTCATCAAATTCTCGTGTTAAAAGTGTGTCGCCGTCATTTGCAAAGGTGGTGATTTTGTCCCATACACCGCTTTGAATTAACGCATTCTTAGCAATTTCCTTATCGTCATCGTCACATCTGTGGCAGATAACATTTTCAAAAACAGAAATTGCGAAATTCTTGTAATCCTGAAAAACAGTTCCAAATCTGTTTCTCAGTGACTCAACATCATATTTTTTAATGTTTATACCATTATATAATATCTCGCCTTCAGTAACATCGTAAAACCTGAGCAGCAGCTTGACAAGTGTGGATTTGCCAGCGCCATTAATGCCAACGATTGCAATAGTGTCACCCTTATTGATTTTTAAGCTGATATTGTTAAGTGTGTCTTCATTTGCACTCGGATATTTAAAGGATACATTTTTCAGCTCAAGGCTTTCAAATTCCTCAGCCATTTTTGAGCCTGATACGATTTTAGGCTCGTATTCAAAAAAGTCCTTTAAATTCTGAAAATAAAGTGCCATCTGACTCAGCTCATCAAAGCATTCGGCTATATCCATTGTTGCATTTCTGACAGAATTGATTGATGAAAGTACAACAGAAAAGCCCGATATTGTCATCTTATTTGTATGAATAAACTGGTATCCGGCAAGGGTATATGTGCCTATAATCGGTATGAACTCACTGAAAAGCGAGCTTGCCATGCTGTAAATAAAAAGCTTGAGACCGTATTTTTTGAGTATTTCAATATTTGATTTTATTGCTTTGTCAAAGCGTTTCATTAATACAGCAAAAATATTTGATGTACGCATGTCCTTTGAAAAGTCCTTTAAAAATACAGTTCTCTGTATATAAGCTTTAATTCTGTTGTTTGTTGTCATCTGCAAATCACGCTCGTAAACACAACGGCTTTTTGACATTTCAATTGTGAAAACAAGAATAACAGGCAGCAGAAACAGAAGATATGCAGGGTCAATGATTGTTACAGTTGCTACAACAAAGGCAAAGGACAGCAGACATCCGATAATATAGGCTATATCGTAGCAAAGTATGTCAAAATATCCGTATTGCAGAATAAGCGTTGCCCTTTGGTATTTATCATAAAATTCAGGGTCCTCATAGCAGCTTATGTCAAGCTGTTCTGCCTTGTCGAATATTTTGTTGTTAAGTCTTTTGAGCACTTTTTTTGTTGCATATTGGTGCAGGTAGTTGCCCGTCCAGCCCAAAGCCTTCGTAATAACAGATGCAATCAGAAACATCACAAGGTATTTGATGTATACCTTAAAGTCACGCTCTCCGTCAATAGCAGTAAGCAGTACCTTTAAAAACAGTATGTTTTGTATGAACAGTGAAAAAATATTTTCAGCAGTTCTGCTTAATATGTATCCTGAAAGCAGCATTTTATCTGCCTGCCATATCATTTTTACGGCATATTTTATATTTTTAAAAACAGGAACCTTTTTGTGGTCCTTAAGATTAACGATTCTCATTATGTCACCTCATTTGTAAAAGAATAAAAAAAGACCCGGCAATCTGCCGGGTCTGAATAGGACAAGTTAAACGCTCACACAGTATATGGGTGAACATTTTCGGCAAATTGGTATTTTGAGTTATCTTTTTTCTGCTGGGTCATCTGGATAGGGTCGATTGAATAAGTCAATTTATTTGTCATAATATGTTCACCTCGTATAATAGAGTAGTAGTTATTAATGTCCCTCTCCAAGGACAAAATATGCTACACTGAATAAGATGCTGT
>JAIDEF010000147.1 GCA_029054965.1 Eubacterium sp. | reverse complement strand
TGATAATGAATTTGTCCAGGTCGATTTCCTGGTGAAGGATTTTCCACATCTATTCTTTCTGTTTTTCCTTTACTCCAGGTAGTCTTGCTTGTGAACTGTGTACCATTTTCGCCGATTATATGCGATTTTTTACTACTATTATAGTTTTGAACATCATCATAAAGATTTGACAAACTACTCCGCAAAGTAGCAAGACTGGCACCAACCTCGGCAACACCGACCACGACTCCGCCTACTGATACAGCAATTGCAGGAACACCTGCTGGTGCACCTACTCCTGTAGCAGTTGCCAGAGTTCCGCCGGCAGCAAGTGTGACACTTGCACCTATATCGGAAAAGCCTTTTACAATTTCGATAATTCCAACAACTGTACTTATTACATCTCCTGTGATTCTTCCGGCATTATATGCACTTTCAAAATCCGCAAAATATGAATCGCCTGAAATATCGACACCCAATGTATTATATATTAACTCTGTAAATATGCCTGTTGGATCGGCGATATTTGAAGTTAATGACAGAAGCAATCCAGCAAAATAATCGTGAAATTTTGAATTTTGCTTTTTACCATCATCCTTAGCTTTTTGAGCACCGTTTTCGCAATACGTCTTATACAGATTAATTTTTCTGTCATCAATAGCTTTCTGAAGCTTTGTTTTTGCTTCCGTTTTGCTTGAAACATGACCTAAGCTGCTGTCCGTTTTTAATCTGTACGGACCTGTCGGATTGCTGTAGCCCTTGCCGAAGAAATGCTCACCGTAAACATTTTCTATCTTTTCGTCATAATAAGCCTTCGGACCGCCGGGATGCGTAGCAGCATTTATTCCGTCTAATGGATGAAAGGACTGCTTTGCAATCTGATTATCAATTTTCATCTGATCAACCGGACTTATCAGCGGCATATTTCTCATTGGGTCAGTTCTCAGAGGAGCATGCCCGCTCGGATCGATATAGTTGAGAGGATTGTTCTCAACATATGTATACAGATTACGGCTTAAAGGATTCGGAATTGTTCCGAGATAAGTATCCTTAGTTGTAAACCTACCCTGTGAAGAATCGTAATATCTTGCACGGAGATACTGTAAGCCTGTTGATGAATCTGTATACTCAGCATTGTACTGATACGGATTGTTCAGGGTGTTGTTTGACTTGGTTGTGTTGCCGTAAGCATCATAGCGGTAGGTTATCATACTGCCGCTGTTGCTGCCTGTTAAGCCTGCAACTGAACCTCTGCCATCATAGAGATAGTAGCCCTTAGTGCCGTTGATTGTGGCACTGTTTCTCTGTGCACCATACTCATAAACATTTATAGTACTACCATTTGCACCGAACTCCATAAGAGTCTGTGTGTATTCGGTATTTATGTCATTAATGTAGCCTGTAAGCTCATAGTTGATTGCCGTGTTCTGCGTTACGCCGTTCGGAATCAACATCTCATTCAGAATTACATCCGTATCATAAGCAGAATTTACTGAACTTGTAGGATAATATACATTCTCCGCAGTGCCTGCTTTGTTGGATACATAATCTGAATTTTTACGGTAATCTAACCTAAAGATACGGTCACCGTTTCCGTCATAAAGAGCGGCCATAAGGAGTGTGCCGTTCTCTTTTACTGCCTTGAGCCTGTTCTCATTATCGTAGGTGTAATCTCTTACCTTTTCCGTATCGTTACAGGTGGTATTCTTGAGATTTCCGTTTTCGTCATAGGTGAGAACAATATGTGTCAGCTTGTTTTCATCATCGCAGTTGCCCTCAATATCAGTAACCTGATTATTGTCATTGTAGGTATACTGAATGTTGCAGAGCGCCTTGCTTCCGCTGGTTTTAACTGCACTTAAGCGGTTGCCTGCTCCGTCATAGGTGTAGACCATTTCAGTTTCTTCAACAAACTTGTTGTTTTCAGTAACTGTCTGCGATACCTTTACAAGCTGTGCACGCTCGTCATATTCATACTGACTTGTTTCAATGCGTTTGCCTGTCTTTGCAACCTCGGCTGTGATAAAGCCTGATTTGTCATAGGTATAGGCAAAGGCTGAAAGCTCTTCAACAGTGCCGTAATACGGGTTTTTGCCCATATTCACAACCTTGACAACTTTGCCCATATCGTCATATTCAATGGTTGAATAGGTGTTATTCGGTCTTGTTACCTTGGTTATGTTGCCGTTGACATCACGGTCATATTTCGTTATCTTGCCCTGTCTGTCCTTAATCTGTGTAAGCTGGTCGAGTTCATTGTATGTGTACTGAACTGTTGTGTTGTCAGGGTAAGTGAGCTTTGAAATGTTACCGTATTCATCGTATGAATAGAGAATCTTTTTGCCGTTTGAAAGGTTAACGGCTGTGATTCTGCCGACCTCGTCATA
>JAIDEF010000146.1 GCA_029054965.1 Eubacterium sp. | reverse complement strand
GAATAAATCCGTGCACACCCAAGCCATTTTTTCTTTGTGCGGAGGCTTATCAGCAAGATTAAGCTGTCCGCCGACAGAACTTTCCTTTTCAATGACAGTAACATCAAAGCCTCTGTCACAAAGGATATTTGCACACATTAAACCCGCAGGTCCCGCACCAACAATAACAACCTTTCTTCCATTGCCGTTTTTATTAAGCTTAACACTTTCCCTGCCAACAAATGGATTTACAGAGCAATGACCATGGCTGTATTTATAGGCATTTTCCATCATACTTTCAAAACAGTAAAGACAGCAAACACAACGGCTGATTTTATCTTCATTACCTGAATGAACCTTGTTAGCCCAATGGGGGTCGGCAATCAGTGGACGACCGAGTGCAGCAAAATCCTGAATACCTGCATTAATTTGCTCCTCAGCCTGCTTTGGTGAGCGTATAAGATTTGCAGCTATCACAGGAATATCAACTACCTTTTTTACTTCCTCAGCAAGATTTTTTCTCCAGCCGCACTGGTATGTTGTCGGCTCAAGCCAATAATTGAATGTATCATAAGCGGCAGAAGAAACATCAATAGCATCAATCCCCTTCTCACTCAGAATTTTTGCCATTCTCAGACCCTCGTCAAGACCATAGCCTTTGTTTGGCTTACCGATTCGGTCATACATTTCATCAACTGTCAAACGCACTACTATGGGGAAAGTCCTTCCGCAGTTTTTTCTGATGCCATCAATAATCTCAGTCAAAAATCTCATTCTGTTTTCAAGACTTCCACCATATTCATCAGTACGTTTATTCGTATTGGGCGATAAAAACTGCTGAATAAGATAGCCGTGTGATGCATGAAGCTCGACACCGTCACAGCCCGCCTTCTGAACTCTGACAGCACCTTCAATAAACTGAGAAATAAGTCTTTTTACACCCTTATGTGAAAGTGCCCTGCTGACACTGTCGCTCATTTTGCTTTTTTCACACTTACTCGGTGCAACAACTCTTGGTACAATATCTTTGTCCTGAAGTTTTTTACCCGGAGGAATAACGACACCTGTAAGCAGCTTTGTATAAACATTATTTCCAAGAAGCTTTTCGCCTGCAATACAAATTGGAACTGTACCTATCATAAGACCTAAATTCTGTCTGCCTGGATGGTGCAGTTCAACCATCACTTTACAGCCGTGCTTATGTATTCTGTCAGCCATTTCCTTTAGTGATGAAATCTGATAATCATGACTCATACCGAGCTGACCATAAGAGGAAGCACCTGTTATATCATTAATTCTTGTGATTTCGGTAATAATTAATCCTACTCCGCCCTTGGCACGCTCCTCGTAATAATTC
>JAIDEF010000145.1 GCA_029054965.1 Eubacterium sp. | reverse complement strand
CATAACCACTACGACCAGAAAGCCTGCTGAGTTCGATACTGCTGCCGCCAGAACATTATATTCGAATCAGGAATAAAAATAAAATTCATTGCCAGCCTGAGTACACAGGATATTATAAATGCAGGTATTGTAGATTTAGCAAATCCGAGAGCCTGAGTTGTGTAAACCGTTACCGTCGCAAGTGCACAGGGCAAAATAAAAATACCCATAATTTTCAGAAGATAGCTTCCGTTGTCAACAATATCTGCATTGGAATTGCTGTAAAAAATACTGAGAATTTCTTTACTGAAAACTGATAAAATCAGTCCTCCTGCCACTGACAGAATAACAGCATACTTAAATATACTTGTAAGCAGTGACGAAAACTTTCCGCTGCTGTTTTCATAGGCAGTACTGACAGCAGGCACTGCTGTTACACCAAGCACCATAACAATAGCAGGCACTAAGTTCTTAAAATCAAGAACTGTGGCAAATATTCCGAAAACATATGTATAAACATCATTACCGCTGTAATTGTATAAAGCAGCCAGCTTGTCGGCATCACAAAGTGAAAGACAATACTGAATGCTTGACGTATCAACAAAATTTGAAATACTGGAGATAACAGTTGCACCGATTAATGCAGTACTGAAAGTCAGCAATTCATTATACGCCAGCTTAATTTCTGTTCTGTCGACAAGAGATACAGGATATTTTGACTTAGTATATATCATAACAAACAGATATGCCACAATACTTCCGAACGTAACGCCAAGCATGGCCGCAGCGGAGGTTAAGGGATAAATTGCAGAAAGAGCCTCCTGCTCCCCTGAAACCGACACACCCAATACTGCACCTTTAAGTATATACTGCTCATATAACCAGCTCATTGAATAACGGGCAAAAAGCAAGCCGAAAACCAATTTGAACAATGCCTCTAAAAGCTGACTGATGGCTGTCGGCTTCATATCAAGATATCCTTCTGCAAAGCCTCTGTGTGCAGCACCAAGGCAGCAGAAAAACACCGACGGTGCAAGTGCAAGAATTGTATAAATACTTTTAGGTGCGGAAGATATAAGCTCTGCATAAGGCTTTGCAAAAACAAGCATTACTGCCAAACCGATAAGACCGACTATCAGAAACAACCGTTTTGAGGCAAAACGCAATGCCTTGATTTTTTCATAATCACCCTTTGCCTCATAGCTGCTTACAAGTTTGGTCAATGCCAGAGGAAAAGCGCCCATTGTCAAAGCATGAATCGGCATACAAAAA
>JAIDEF010000144.1 GCA_029054965.1 Eubacterium sp. | reverse complement strand
ATAAAAAACCTTGCAATTATTTCAATTGCAAGGTTTTTATTGCTGTTTTCAAGTCGGTTTTAACAAATCATACCTGATCTTATCCATCTTAGAATATTTTCATATTCATCCTTATAATTATCAAGCTGACCCTGATTGGTGTCAACAAATGCAAGCATTTCTTCATAATCCTCAAAGTCAAAGGTGAAATCCTGTTCAAATTCATATGTTGCTGTGAAGAAATAGTCAAATAAATCATCGGCAGGAAATATTTCAAGCATTTTATCTGCAGCAATCTCAGTGTTATAGTCGAGTGCATTTTTTACTGTAAGCTCAAAATCATCATCAACATCAATTTCAGCATTATTTTCGCAATAGGCAATTATATCATCATCAGAGTAGCCAAGTGTCTGCAGGTATTCAATAACATCTTCAAAGCCTGTTTCGTTTACCTCGTCATACAGTCTGTAGATAAATTCGCCTACAAGATTCTGAATGGCAACAGCCTTTATTACTGAATCAATTTCATAACCGTTTTCATCTGTGATTACAAAACCGTCCTCCTTGAAATTATCCCATATTAATTGATAGAAGCATTTGTGCTGTTCCTTCTCCTCAAAAATTGCTTCGTTAATATAGCTTTCAATGTCCATTTATAAATCCTCCTCGTAAATCCTAACTGTATTTTAACTCATATGTACAATATTTTCAATATTGCATTATAACTTTCTATAAGTTATAATGATTATGAATAAAGTTATGGATGGTGCATTATCTATGCAGATTAAAATTACAAGCGGAAATAATTATGCTGTTCTCGGTCTTGACGGAGCACAGCTTAACTCACTTGTTAAAAATGATACGGAATATTTGTGGCAGGGTGATGAAAAATACTGGGCTGGTCAGGCACCTGTTTGTTTTCCTATTGTCGGCGTATTGCCTGACGGTAAGGCAAATGCCTTTGGTAAGCCATGTGAAATGAAACGCCACGGAGTAGCAAGAATTAATCCCTTTGAGGTTTATGAGGCTTATGAAAACAGTGTAACCTTCATTCAGCAGAGCAGTGAAAAAACGAAGGCACAGTTTCCTTTTGATTATGAACTAAAAATAAAATACACAATAAATGGTGATACTGTTACTAATGAGTATATTATTACCAACACAGGTGTTGATAAGCTGCCGTTTGTTATCGGCGGTCATCCTGCATTTAACTGCCCGTTGTCAGATGATGAGGAATTTGAGGACTACAAGGTTGTTTTTGATAAACCAATTACACAGCCCTGCTTAAGACCTGACCATCACAGCGGACTTGTGAATGTTGATGAAACATTTGACGTTATGGCAGGCAGTGATACTCTTGAACTGAAGCATGATTTGTTCGAGGAAAAAGACGCATTGATTTTTTACGGCTGCGAGTCAAAAGCCGCTGCAATGATTGGTAAAAACGGCAAAGGCATTAAAATTGAGTTCAATGATATGAACAATCTTTTAATCTGGTCTGCTGTCGGGAATGCACCTTTTGTTGCACTTGAACCATGGACAGGTATTTCAAGCTGTAATGATGAGGATGATACCTTTGAAAATAAAAGGGGAATGACTGTTTTAAATCCGAATGAAACCGTTTCTTTCAGATTTAAGATAACAATGATTTAATATTTTATTGGTGTTTTGTTTAAATTTAGGTGATAGAATGAATTATGGATTTTTCAGAGCTGCTGCCGCTTCGCTTAAGCTGAGGGTTGCAGATCCGAATTATAATAAGGAAGAGATAAAAAAGGCAATCGATAGGGCTGTGAGTGAGGATGTAAGACTTCTCGTTACACCCGAGCTGTCAATAACAGGCTATACCTGTGCAGATTTGTTTTTTACAAAGCAGTTGCAGAATTCTGCAGAGCAGGCTCTTTGTGAAATCGTTAATTATACTGTTGGTAAAAATATTGTTTTGCTTGTAGGTATGCCAGTTCCTTTTTACAACAGCCTTTATAATTGTGCAGTGGTTATAAGTGATGGCAGAATTTGCGGTATCGTGCCAAAAAAGCATATTGCAAATTATAATGAGTTTTATGAAAAAAGATGGTTTGCATCAGGCATTCAGTTTGAAAGCTGTCAGCCGATTAATATATGCGGATGTGATACTTTAATCGGTTCACAGATTTTTGACCTTGGTGATGGTGCTGTTTTAGGTGTTGAGCTTTGTGAGGATTTGTGGGTGCCGTGTCCACCCAGCAGCACACTTGTTTGCCACGGCGCGAATATTATTGCTAATCTTTCAGCCAGCGATGAATATGTTTCAAAGGCTGAATACAGACGTGATTTAATTGCCAATCAGTCTGCAAGGTGTGTTTGCGGCTATGTATATGCAGGTGCAGGCGTTTATGAAAGCACAACTGATTTGGTTTTCTCAGGTGCAACACTTGTGGCTGAAAATGGTGCTGTTATTGCATCAGGTGAGCGTTTTATTCGTGATACTGTTTTGACAATTGCCGATATTGATGTTGAAAAGCTTAATGCACAAAGG
>JAIDEF010000143.1 GCA_029054965.1 Eubacterium sp. | reverse complement strand
ATAAGTATATGGATAAATCGTTTTGCTTGTAATGTTTCCAACACCATCATAGCTATAGACAATTGTCTGATTAAGATATTTATTATCCTCTCTTGTTAACTGATTGAGACTATCATATTGGTATGTTACCATTCTGCTGTAATTATCGGCAGTTGATGTTCCTGTTCTTATGCCCTGATCTACAGAGGTAATATTTCCGTTTTTATCATAGTAGTAACGATACGCAGTATCATCAACAATTTCTTGTCTTAGGCGTCGTGTTCTATAGATATTTTCTTCACCGGGGTTTCTGTCTGAACGTACATAAGTGTAATGGATGTTTATTGCTTTGTCATCCGTCATATGCAACGACTTTTTGTATAAACGGTTTAACGTATCATAGGTATAATCACAATACTTAGTTTGTTCTGTTTGAGACCTGGTGACTAAATTATCTTTGGAATATGTGTACTTGCTTGAAACAGTTTTTCCACCTGTACTATTGGTTACATTCGTAACATTACCCTTTAAATCGTAGGAAAAGCTTGTGATTGATTTTTGCTGATTTTTCGATGAATAGGTAACTTTGGTTGATACCCTGTTCATTGTATCATAATCATATTCTGAATACAAGTTATTCACTTTGTCTGTATATCTGTACACTTTTCCTGATTTATCATATTGCCAGGTGTACTGTTCAGTATCATTCAAAGATTGTGACAACAAAAGTCCCCGCTTGGAATAAACAGCCTTTAGAGTATCGCTATTTCCATATGTCGTGGCAACCGTTCTTGATTTTTCGTCAATCGTACTATTAAAGAGTGACCTGTTTCCTATTTTGGTTTCAGAAATCTCCCCAAATTTGTTGTAGCTGAAATTATAGGACTGAGTTGAATTGTCAGAATTTGTTCTTGTTATTGAGGATAGATTCTCATTATTATATCCATATGAATTGGTAACCTGACCATTCGACATTTGCTGCAAAGACTCATCGTTATTATATTTGAATTCAGTAATATTCCCTGCCAAATCAGTAACTGAATTCAAATTACCTGAAACGGTATCATAGTCATATTTTGTTGTTGTGTTATATTCGTCTATGACTTTAGTTACGTAAGTACCTGCATTTATTCCATTTTCAGCATCTTCAGCATTATAGTATGTATCAACAGCTATTTTTGCTGTTCCATCCTTATTTGAAACAACTGTACTTTTAACATTACCATAGCCGTCATACGTATAATTTGTTGATACATCTCTTTGAGAAACAACAGTCTTTAAATTATTATAATCATCATAGCTGTAATTTGTTTCATATCCAAAGCAATCCACACTTTTGGTTATATTATTGCCTGAATATGTATTTTTTGATGAATTGCCATAGCCTGATGTGGATGATGTTAGATTACCATCAGTATCATAAGAATAAGAATTACCATTATTTTTAATTAGCTGAAAATTACTGAACTTAACTGAATTCACCTGATTTTTATATCTTGGACATATTCGTATCGACACAGGAGTTTTATCGGCTGCAGTACCATCACTCAAGTCAAACGTCTGAAGTGCATATTGCCATTCAGCAACAGCATTATTAAATTTTGCTGCAGGCTTCCATACATAGCTGTTGTCACTGTATGTTATTTTTATGCATATATCAAACGCTCTGTCGCTTTTTGTACTGCATGATGCATTAGCTGATGCCCAACCGCTTACAGTATATGTATCACTTTCTTTACCGGTAATAGGAACATCCTGATAGATATATTTAGTTTTTGCAGCACCTCCATACATACTGAAAAATAATACTTTGTTATCTAAATCGCATCTATCATCTACATCCTTATAAGCTGACCACTTATACGGTAATAAACTATTATTGTCGACATATCGCATACAAGAATTTTCTAACAGATTGAAATCTGAGGGACTTTCACCTTCTTCAAGCTGAACATTATCAAAATATACAGTTCCGGTCGCATTTCTTAAAGTTAAATTAATTCTTGTAGTTGTTACATTTTCAGGTGTTTTGAAGGTAACACTTATTTTCTGCCATCCATTATTAATAGCCGTAGAGGTTGTGCCTTTGATATAATTAGAGCTATACCCTTGAGTTTTGCTTTTATCATCATTTGTTGTAACTATAAGCAAAGCACCATAATCATAATCTGCAGATGCCTGTTCAACATCTATAGTTCTGACGTAAGCTGATAGCGTATATGTCTTTTCTGATTCAAGAACATCATTTTTTATATCTTGGTAAAGACGTGCTCTTCCGTCATTTGTTGCTGCAGTTGATACGATTTTAAATGAGCGTTTACCTGAATATTTAACATTTGTACCATAGCTGTTAGTAAATGTACATTCTCCTACATTCTGTGCTGCTTTCCAGTTACCGTCATATTCCGCTGAAGGATTTTTCAGTAAATTTTCTGTATTCGCTGTTGTGCTGCTTGTAGCTGCCAAAGTATTAATTTGCTTGATATTGCTGCCGCTTGAATTAACGGATGAAGCATTATATGTATTCTTAGAGGCATAAAAACGATACTTATCAGATTGTTCATTGTATGTTGATATAGTTCTTCCCGCATTATCAAACTGAATATACGTTAAATTTGATTTGCCTTTTAATGACGTTGTAATTTTTGTTTCATTAAGGAATTGTCTGTCATAGGTAATACCATATACTTTGCTCGAACCCTGATATTCTGTTACTCCTAATAAGCGTTCACCATACAAGATAGTTTTATAATTAAAATTAACACTTTTATTACTTTTACCATTTTGAATTTTTTCAAGCAAGGTATAAAGGTTTGTATATCTATATGTTGTTTTTCCAGAGGAAGGACTACTGATACTGGATAAGGTATAATTCTGCCCATAAGATGATGAAATAACAGCACCGGTTTCGTCAATTATCGAATCCAATAATAAACATTCTTGTCCATCTTCATCTGTAAATATTTTGCTTTTCAAGTTGATTACGTGTCCTGCACCATCTGTTATTTTTGATATCGCAGGAACAGTTTTGCCATTTAATTTAAAGTTTGAATATGTAATAAGAATATTGCTTACTGCTTTCTGATTATTCTTAAAGGCAGTAATATTACCAGAAGAGTTGAACGAGGTTATATTTTTATTTTTATCAACAATTTGATAACCATCATTTAAAACTTTTAACTCCAGGCCTAAACCGTCTTCGTCAAAATATCTTGTAGTATTATCAGTTGTCTTTGCATAAAAATAGTGCTCAGTCCCGTCGCCATCCTCATAAACATAGGGAAAAACCTTTTGACTTTCTCCCGTTAAACCATACAGTTTAGAAGAACGAATTGTTTGCTGAACATTTAGCTTCCAGCCTAATCCGCAGCTTGGATAAATATTTGTATACAACTGCTTTGCATTACAACTATTATAAATGTGTTCAACTGTTACAGGCGCTCTGTTACCGCTTGTTTGGGCATCAATATGCTTAGCAACAACATTACCGGAAAAATCATTTATATATGCAGTATCATTAGAACCACAGCTTGCCGAAGTATAGGTCCAATAATTTTCCAACCCTTTATTATTTTTATATGAAATTGTTAAAAAAGGATAAGCATTCGTATTTTTGCCGGAATCAATTGCAAATTTACCAAATATATTCCCACCATCAGCAAGCATATTATGATGTTTAAGAACAATAC
>JAIDEF010000142.1 GCA_029054965.1 Eubacterium sp. | reverse complement strand
GCTCTTTAGTAGCACATTCGTTGTCCTTAAAGTTACCGTGGTCATAGGGCTGAGCAATAAGACCTGCAACATCACCGCCGCAGGCATCATAAGCAGCCTGCATTGCATCAAGGTCAAACCAAGGAACAACAATATTGTTCTCAACCTCCTCAGGCAGAATACCCGGGTAGTCAACCTTCTGCGCCCACTGGAAATCACCGTGATAGTAACCCTTGAAGAACATCATCTTTTTCTTGCCTGTATGTGCTCTTGCACACATTACGCTGAATGTAGTGGCATCAGAGCCGTTCTTCATAAAGAATGCCCAGTCAGCCATAGCAACAGTGTCCTTCAGCATTTCAGCACACTCAACCATTTTATATGACGGAGAAGTAGTACAGTTACCGATTTTTAGCTGCTCCATCGCAGCAGCGTCAACATCATCATCACAATAGCCAAGAACATTCGGACCATATGCACACATAAGGTCAAGATATTTATTGCCGTCAACATCCCAGAAATATGTACCCTTAGCTTTCTGCGACATCAAAGGCCATTTTGTAATTGGTAAAAACAACCCTCAGACGGACCGAGGTGACCGTATACACCGGAGGGAATTGCATTAAGTGCACGGTTAAACCACTCCTGTGATTTTTCGTGCTTATATTCAGGGAATTTACTCATTATGCATTACCTCCTTAACCCAGATAAACAGCAACTCTGTCAAGAATTCTGTTAATATTGTCAACCATTGAAATCATACCCGACATATAGATATTGCCTGCACAAAGCTCAGCCATAGTTGATGCTGTGCCTGTGAACAGACCATAAGCAAGATCAATTGTTTTGAACTCCATAATAGCCCTTGGAGTATCCGGCTTTTCTTTAATAGTCTGGAAACTATGATTACGGACCCTGAGGGTAGCATAACACACATCAGTAATACCGATTGAAACATCGCCGTCAACAGTATAGAGTGCAGACTGTTGTGAAACAGAGTCGGAATTTGCAAGAGCAGAAATTGCACCTGCAATTGTGTAGAAAGTGAGGATAGTTGACTCCTCAAAAAAAGCTCTGTTCTTTAAATCTGCCTCGCTTGGTTTCAGAAGCTTAACAAGTCTGTCAGTAAGCTTAGTGAAAGGGCCTAACAGGAATGAAAGCACCTGAGGAACATTTTTAGTCGGCATACCCGGCTTGCTGTCATCAATCAATGCATTGAACTTTTCAGGTGAAGAAAAGCTCATTTTGCAGGTACAGCCGTAGCTGCCCTCGCTCATTTTGCAACCCTCGTTGCTGAAATGGAAGG
>JAIDEF010000141.1 GCA_029054965.1 Eubacterium sp. | reverse complement strand
ATGTTTACCAGACTTATGGCTGTCCGTCAGTCCTGCTTGAGTACAAATCGCCAAAGCATGTTAATCATAAGCAGACATATTCAGCTATTAACGAAATAATAAGCTACTATAAATAAGTATAAGAAAAACGTCATCATAAGCTGATGACGTTTTTTGTTGTGTTATTCTTATTTAATCAAGTGTTTTTTTGTATTCAAGAAGCTCTTTTTCTGTTACATAACCACTGAGAGCTCCAACCTCTGTTACTGCCTTGCCGCCTGTAACATTTCCGAATTTAATGCAGTCCTTTAAGCTGTAATCGTAAAACAGTCCATACATAAAGCCTGCAAGGAATGCGTCACCTGCGCCTGTGCTGTCCACATTTACGAATTCATCAATACTCGGTACAAAAAATTCCTTATCACCGTCAATTCCTATGCAGCCGTCTGCATCTACTTTAACAACAACCTTCTCAAAGTATTGCTTCAGTGCATGTGCTGCATTTTCGGGTGTATCAGCACCTGTTATTTTCACAGCCTCTTTTCTGTTAGGTGTGTAGTAGTCTGCAAGCTCAAGATAATCATTGTATTTTTCAAGACTCATTTCGTCATCCCAGCCTGTATCCAGCACAAGTATTGTGCCTTCCTCTTTAAGCTTTCTGTAAACAGGTAAAAAGCCGCCGAGCTGCATCATACATATTTTACTGCCTTTTGCGATATTATAAAAGGTTTCAAGTGCTTTTTCATCAGGCTCAATATTGCCTTTTCCGTATGTATAAAAAGTTCTGTCTTTTGGAAGAATTATTGCCGAGGTAATGTTTAGCGGTATGCCTTCACCGCTGTAAAGATTTGTTGGATTAACTCCGTTCTTAACGAATTTCTCTTTGGCAAAGTTTGAAAAAATATCGCTGCCAAGCTCTGTTGCAATTTTTGTGCTTATTCCAAGTCTGCCTAAATTGATAAGTGTGGCAGGCAGTCCTCCGCCAAGCTGCAGTGAAAAGTCCTTGCAGTATAATTCCTCACCTACACCTGCCAGTCTGTCAAAGCCCTGGTAAAGTAAATCAACATTTGTTGCTCCTGCTCCTGCTATAAATGCCATTATTTCCAATCTCCTGTATAGTTTTTATTCAGTTTCAAATATTCATCAACAAGCTTTTTTGCCAGCGAATAGCTGTTGACAAGGGGATGAAGTGTCAGTGCTTCAACGGCACATTGCACAGATTTTTCTCTGATTGCTTTGCTTGCAAGTCTTTCATAAATTTTAACACGTCTGATAAGCTCGATGTTTTGTTCGTCAAGATTGTCAAATTTATGCGGGACAGCGCCGTTTTCTGTTATATCACAGGTTACCTCAATAACATCAGTGTCTTTAAGCTCCTTAATTGCACCATTG
>JAIDEF010000140.1:7421-18083 GCA_029054965.1 Eubacterium sp. | reverse complement strand
CTCGGAAGCAGTACCAACGTACAGCAATCCTCGCAAAAAACGAAATTCAGCTCCATTTCTCAACGTCTGCCAGCGTGCAGAATTTGTAATTAGACTTTTTCTACACGCTGTGGTACAGTCAAAGACTGTACCATTTTGTTGTTATTTTGATTTTTTCTTTTTAATGAATGCTGATATTCCGATAACGGCTGCAGCCAATACGGCAGCTCCTGCTGTACCTCCTATAACGCCGGGTAAAAACTTGGTTTTATATTCGTGATATCCGTGCTTATCTTTATAAGCAGGCTTAACCTCATATCCGAGAATATCATCAGCCTTTAGAATTTCGGTTTCAAAATCAGTTAAATTGTTTTCATGCAGTGTAATTGTTCTTGCTCCGTGATTCCAGCCATAGCTGTAATAGCCTGCCGCAGGAACAGCACAAAGCTTGATTCCTTCAAGCTCTCCGAGATAGTCATTCGGATGATCGTGACCGAAGAAAGCACCTATAATATCGCCCTGATTTTTCCAGGTTTCAAACTGGTCATGCTCAACATCGGCAGGGCATGGACCCTCTTCAAATGTTCCCTGAAGAATATCAGATGAAGCTTTCCAATACTTATCCCTGAACATAGCAGTGTTTCCGTGAACATATCCTTCTTTTTTGGAATCCGATGAGTCAGCAAGCTGATAAACTTCAGGCACTGCAATGTGCTGGAAGAGAAGTGAAGGCAGCGGAGTACCGCCATTTGCTTCTTTAAGCTCATTTGAGGTTTTAATATACCAATCTCTCTGGTCAGGCTGAACAAAGCCGTATCCGTTTTCATAATATGGATTTGAGTCCATCATCCAGAGATTGAAAATATCTTTTGTGCCTGTATGGTCTTTAATTAAAAGATTATATGTACCGCAGCCTGTCATCTCCTTACCTTCGATTGCAAGGCAGGTAGGAAATTCCTGATAAATTGAGAGCATAAATTCCTTTGCTTCCTCTTCTGTCATCCCATTGCTCTTGTGGCAAAGACCTTCGTGGTCATGATTTCCGTAAACAATAGCAAACGGAACATTTCGTTTATCAACAGGCTCAATTAATTTGCGGATAGCAGTTGCGGTCTTTTCCTTTGTAACACCTTTCCACCAGCCGGCGGTGTTATCGCCAAGGAAAACAACAAGATCAGGCTTAACCTCATCAAGTGTGTTGTTTAAAATATCCAGCATTTCCTTTTGAGGTTGATCAGTGTCCTGAGTGTCAGCAATAGCAAGAATTTTAAATTCACCATTTTCATTAAATTTAAGCTCCATAGCTTCCTCCCTATTCTGCTGTGCAGACTCTGCGAATGCTGTTAACGGTGTTGCCGCTGCAGTGAGCATTGTGCAGCTCATAAGAAGAGCTGCTGCCTTTTTTAAGATTTTCATAATTCTCTCCCCCTATAAAGTAATAATACTTTATTTATATTCTATATTATTTTTTATTTTAAAGCAAGGAGATTGTGGAGAAAATTAGTTTACATGAAAAAAAGAGGTGTATTTCTACACCTCTTTTTATATTCAGAAATTATTTCTTTTCAGCAATTGCAGCCTGTGCAGCAGCAAGGCGAGCGATTGGAACTCTGAATGGTGAGCAAGATACATAGTCAAGACCAATCTTGTGACAGAACTCAACTGATGATGGGTCACCGCCGTGCTCACCGCAGATACCGCAGTGAAGCTCAGGACGAGTTGTCTTACCATTCTTAACAGCAAGCTCCATAAGCTGACCTACACCTGTCTGATCAAGCTTAGCAAATGGATCGTTCTCGAAAATCTTTGCATCATAGTAAGCATCTAAGAACTTACCTGCATCGTCACGGCTGAAGCCGAATGTCATCTGTGTTAAATCGTTTGTACCGAAGCAGAAGAACTCAGCCTCTGTAGCGATGTCAGCAGCAGTAAGAGCAGCACGAGGAATCTCAATCATTGTACCAACTTCGTACTTCATCTCAACACCTGCAGCAGCGATTTCTGCATCAGCAGTTTCAACAACCATAGTCTTAACATACTTAAGCTCCTTGGTGTCGCAAGCAAGAGGAATCATAATCTCAGGAGCAACAGTCCAATCAGGATGAGCCTTCTGTACGTTGATAGCTGCACGGATAACAGCCTTTGTCTGCATCTTTGCAATTTCAGGATAAGTTACTGCAAGACGTAAACCACGGTGACCCATCATTGGGTTGAACTCGTGGAGAGATGCAATAAGGTTTTTAATATCTTCAACTGATTTGCCCTGTGCATCAGCAAGCTTCTTGATATCCTCTTCGTCTGTAGGAACAAACTCGTGGAGAGGTGGGTCTAAGAAACGGATTGTTACAGGACAGCCCTCAAGTGCTTCATAAAGAGCCTCGAAGTCGCTCTGCTGATAAGGAAGAATCTTCTCAAGAGCAGCTTCTCTCTCTTCAACAGTATCTGAACAAATCATTTCACGGAATGCAGCAATTCTGTCCTCCTCAAAGAACATATGCTCTGTACGGCAAAGACCGATACCTTCAGCACCGAGCTCTCTTGCCTTCTTAGCATCAGCAGGAGTATCAGCGTTTGTACGAACCTTGAGTACTCTGAACTCATCAGCCCAACCCATGATTCTGCCGAATGTACCTGCGATAGTAGCGTCAACAGTAGGAATTACACCGTCATAGATGTTACCTGTTGAACCATCAATTGAAATATAGTCACCCTCGTGGTATTCTTTACCTGCAAGAGTAAATTTCTTGTTTTCTTCGTCCATAGCGATTTCGCCGCAGCCTGATACACAGCAAGTACCCATACCACGAGCAACTACGGCAGCGTGTGATGTCATACCACCGCGAACTGTAAGGATACCCTGAGCAGCCTTCATACCTGTGATATCCTCAGGTGAGGTTTCAAGACGAACAAGAACAACCTTCTCGCCCTTTTCGTTCCAAGCAACTGCATCGTCAGCGGTGAATACAACCTTACCGCAAGCAGCACCAGGAGAAGCGCCAAGACCCTTGCCGGCAGGTGTTGCAGCCTTTAATGCAGCAGAGTCAAACTGTGGGTGAAGAAGTGTGTCAAGGTTACGAGGATCGATCATAGCAACTGCCTCTTCAGGAGTTCTCATACCCTCATCAACTAAATCACAAGCAATCTGAAGAGCAGCCTGAGCTGTTCTCTTACCGTTACGTGTCTGGAGCATAAAGAGCTTACCATGTTCAACAGTGAACTCCATATCCTGCATATCTCTGTAGTGGTTTTCAAGAGTTTCGCAAACCTTTGAGAACTCAGCGAAAGCCTCAGGGAATTTCTGCTCCATCTCTGAAATGTGCATTGGTGTACGAACACCGGCAACTACGTCCTCGCCCTGTGCGTTTGTTAAGAACTCACCGAACAGACCCTTTTTACCTGTAGCAGGGTCACGTGTGAAAGCAACACCTGTACCGCAATCGTCACCCATGTTACCGAAAGCCATTGACTGAACGTTAACAGCAGTACCCCATGAATAAGGAATATCGTTGTCACGACGATATACGTTTGCACGAGGGTTGTCCCATGAACGGAATACAGCCTTAACAGCACCCATTAACTGCTCCTTAGGATCAGTTGGGAAGTCGTCACCAATCTTCTCTTTGTACTCAGCTTTGAACTGAGTAGCAAGCTCTTTAAGGTCATCAGCATCAAGATCAACGTCCTGAGTAACGCCCTTCTTCTCTTTCATATCGTCGATAAGCTCTTCAAAATATTTCTTACCAACTTCCATAACTACGTCAGAATACATCTGGATGAATCTTCTGTAGCAGTCCCAAGCCCATCTTGGATTGCCTGATTTCTCAGCAATAGCATTAACTACGTCCTCGTTAAGACCTAAGTTAAGGATTGTGTCCATCATACCGGGCATTGAAGCTCTGGCACCTGAACGAACAGATACAAGAAGAGGATTTTCCTTATCACCGAACTTTTTGCCGGTAATCTCTTCCATTTTAACAATGTACTCATTGATTTCAGCCATAATGCCGTCGTTGATTTCACGACCGTCTTCATAATACTGAGTACAAGCTTCAGTAGAAATTGTGAAACCCTGTGGAACAGGCAGACCAATGTTTGTCATCTCAGCAAGGTTTGCACCCTTACCGCCGAGAAGTTCTCTCATGTCAGCATTACCCTCTGAAAAAAGGTAACAATACTTTTTTGCCATTTGAGAAATACCTCCTAATAAAAATTTACAAATTAATTATTTGTACCTTAATGCCGAAGACAAATGGCTATTTGCACTACGGCACAGTACAGTGCAGTAGAATTATACAATAATAAGAAAGAAATTACAAACTTTTTTTATAATTTTTTATATTTAGTATTATTTATCTTGAAAATTTTATTTTTATGTTGCATAATGAGTTAGTAAATACATTAATTCGGAGGTTACACTATGAAATGTGCTATCATACTTGCAGGCGGTAAGGGTACCAGAATGAAGGCGGATTGCCCGAAGGTTATGTGTAATGTTTTATTCAAGCCTATGATCAGCTATGTTGTTGATGCTGTTAAGGAGGCAGGGGCTGAGGATATATGTGTTATTACAGGCTATAAGCATAATGAGGTTGAGGATTACCTCGCTTCTGTTGATACTAACATCAAAACAGCTTTGCAGGAGCCGCAGCTCGGTACAGGCCATGCAGTTATGCAGGCAGACGAATTTATTGCAGCTCATACTGAAGATGAAATACTCATTTTAAATGGTGATGGTCCGCTTATGGATGCCGAAACAATTAATAAGGCTTATGATTATCATAAGGAAAACAACAATTCAATTACATTAATCAGTGCAATTGTTGATGATTTAAACGGCATAGGTCATATTAAGCGTGACGAAAACGGAACACTTCTTAGGATTGTTGAGCACAAGGATGCTTCTCCTGAAGAAAAGCTGATTAATGAGTCAAATGCAGGCTGTTACTGGTTTAACGGTGCGGACTTGCAGTATGCTCTTTCAAAAATTACGAATGAAAATGTTCAGAATGAATATTATCTTACCGACAGTCTTGAAATTCTCATTGGTGCAGGTAAAAACGCAGGTGCTTATGTTGTTGAAAACAATGAGGTTATTCTGGGGGCAAATGACAGAGTACAGCTTAATGGACTGAATACTATTATGAGAAAAAATATAAATAACAAGCTGATGGTCAACGGTGTTGATATTCCGTGTACTGACGGTGTTATGATAGGCAAGGATGTTAAAATCGGCAACTCAACAGTTATTCTGCCTAACACAATTATTATCGGCAGTACTATTATTGGTGAAAGCTGTGTAATCGGTCCTAATACCTATATTGATAATTCAGAAATCGGTGACAATGTTGTTCTTGACAATTGCAAAATACTTGACAGTGCTGTTGAAAATGATGTTGATGCAGGTCCTTTTGTTAAGGTGAGAGCAAATTCTGAATTAAAAAAAGGTGTTCATATCGGCAATTTTGTTGAGGTTAAAAATTCGGTTGTGGGCGAAGGCTCAAAGAGTGCTCATTTAACCTATATAGGTGACAGTGATGTTGGCAGCGGTGTTAACTTTGGCTGCGGAACAGTTACCTGTAATTATGACGGAAAGAATAAGTCACGCTGCAAAATAGGAGATGGTGCATTTATCGGCTGCAATACAAATCTTATTGCACCTGTTGAGGTTGGTGATAAGGCATATATTGCAGCAGGTTCAACTATTACAGATGATATTCCTGAAAATGCTCTGTCAATTGCACGTGCAAAGCAGGTTAACAAAGAGGGCTGGGTTGAAATCAAAAAACCATATAAGGAATAATTTTTACGGATGAAAAGCACAGGAGAATAAATTGAAAAAGCTACTATCAGTATTATTGTCAGTGATAACAGTCTGTCTTTTGTTTTCAGGCTGTAATGAAAATGCTGATGTTGACAAAACTACATCAACCACTGAAACGACAACTACCACTACCACAAGAACAACAGAGGATTTAAGTACAACCTTCAAAGAAGCTGTGACCAATAAAGTCTACCCTGCTCTTGAAATTGATAATGGTGACGGATATACCAACAAGCTTGCAGTATATCAGACAAAATATGACAGTTCAAACGCCACGAGAACAACAAATATTAATAATGCTGTTTCAAGGCTTAATAATCTTGTAATTCCGAAGGATGCAGTATTTTCATTTAATCAGGTTGTAGGCAAGAGAACTGTTCTTGCAGGCTACCAGGAGGCAAAGGTTGTTCAGGGTGACGAATTTGTTGACGGACTCGGCGGCGGTATCTGTCAGGTCAGCTCAACTGTTTTTCAGGCAGTCCTCAGAGCAAACCTTAAGATAAAGGTCAGAGCCTGTCATTCACTTGAAATCAGCTATGTTCCCCTTGGCGGTGATGCAACTGTGCAATGGAATTCACAGGATTTTCAGTTTGAAAACAGCAGCGGCAGTGATATACGTTTAAAGGTTACTGCAGAAAATGGTGTGTTAACCTGTACTGTTTATTCAAAGGACAAGGTGTCTGTGGGTGATGTTAAGGTTAATATTGACAAAAATGGTGAGCAGTATGTGCTTACAAGAAGTGTTAACGGTGAAATCAATTACACCACATACAGTAAATACAGTAAGGCTAAACCGGCGTCAACATCCACCACAAAAAAGGCAGGATAATATATTAATTACACTGTAATTATGTAACGAAACATCTATAATGAAAACATCAATTTAAATGCCCAATATTTTTGGGCATTTTTTATTTACCAAAATTTCATAAAAAAATTGAAAAAATATGTCAACTTTTTTACCATTTCAGGGACTACTATATGAATGGAGGTGTGTTATTTGGATACCAATAAAAGTAAAAAAGCTTTAGAAGATAGGTTTACTCAGATTTATAATCAGTACAAAAGCTCAATTTACAAATTCTGCCTTGTTAAGTTGAATGGGGATAATTCAAGTGCAGAGGATTGTATGCAGAATGTCTTTATGACATTTTACAGGAAGCTTAGAAATAATGAAGAGATTACAAATCCGAGAGCTTATTTGTACAAGATTGCCGGTAACTACATAATGAAACATATTGAAGCTAATGCCAAGGAAAATAACACCGTACTGCCTTTGGAGGACTACACCGACAAGGTTGTTGATGACAGGGACAGTGTGGACAGCAGGATTGATTATCAGCTTCTGAATGAAAAACTCAATAAGCTGCTTACGCCAAATGAACAACAGCTCCTAAGACTGAAATATATTGATGACCTGACTATTGAGCAGGTTGCCAAGGTATTAAACGTAAATAATCAGACTGTTGCCAAACGTCTGCAGCGGCTTCGTGACAAAATAAAAAATTCTATTGTTATAGAATAGAAAGGAGATAGTTATGAATACTTTAGTAGATAAAAATGTTTTAAATTCGCTTTTAAATGAGAATCAATTTCGCAAAGAGTTCAAAGCAATGCTTAATGAGCTTATTGATGGAGAGCTAAAAAAAGACATTGACGAAATGGACTGTGATTTGATTGACGAATGTACAGATATGTTGATTGAGCTTGAGCAGCAGAGCGATAAGGGATTTCCTGTATTTGTTCCGCTGACAACAGGTAAAAAGATTATAAATGCCTGCTCAAACAGAAACTTTAAATCACTGAGCAGAGGAATGAGAGCATCTATTATTGCTTGTATTATTCTTTTATCTGCAATAAGCTGTAATGCTGCGGTATATAAAATATCGGGTCACAACATTGCCAAGGAAGTAGTCGAAACAATCAACCAGAAATTAAATGACTGGGGAATAGTGGCTACGGCTGAAATTGATGATGCGCCTTATGAAGAAGTCACATTAAAACACGGCATCGAAGATATTGACGGCGGCTGGGACGAGGAAGAAACTACTGCAAAGTCAAGCACTACCGAAGAAAATAAAGTAGAAAAGACAACTAAAAAGCCTGTAGGTATTGAGGACATAGATGGCGGCTGGGATGATGACGAAACCACAACCAAGAAAACAGGTATTGAAGATATAGACGGCGGCTGGGATAATGAAGCCACAACTAAAGGCGGCATTGAAGATATTGATGGTGGTTGGGAGGACGATGAAACCACAACCGAACCAACCACAAAACCCATTAAACCAAGCACAAAGCAGTTTACAGTAACCTTTGATACTGATGGCGGTGTTTGTGATATCGAAACAAAAAGGGTTGAGTTCAGAAAGCCTGTCGGAGCATTGCCTGTTCCGACAAAGCCCGGTTATGTATTTGCCGGCTGGTTCAATATCGATATTGCATATAAATATAAATCTCAGCTTGCTGGAACTATTACTATTAAAGAGGAAGTTCCGATTACTCCTGAGCATATATATTCTCTTGAAAAGGATGCCGTATTTACTGCACACTGGGTTGAAGCAATAGCAGTTCATTTTGATGCTAATGGCGGCGAGTGTGATGTGGATACACTCTATACTGACGGCAATGGTAATATTAAGGATATTCCTGTACCTGTAAGAGAAGGTTACATTTTTACAGGCTGGACCTGCAGAGTCAAAACGAATTCGTTGCCATTGTACAAGACGGTAACTCTGACTCCTAATCTGATTATTACTGAAAGTATGACCTTCAAGGCAAACTGGATTGAGGATAAGCCTGAATATAATGTAATATTTAACGCCAACGGCGGAAGCTGCGATGTTGATTGCATAGCATTTAGATATGGTGAGCCGATGGGTGAGCTTCCTGTTCCGACAAGAATTGGTTATCAGTTTATCGGTTGGTTTGACAAGGCTAAACTGCCTGCAAATGAGTATACGGCTGAAACTGTATTTGAAGACAGAAATCTCCAAACATTGTATGCACTCTGGGCAGAAGATGAGTATACACTTATATTCTATCCTAACGGCGGTGAGTGTGAAATCGATAGTATGCCGATTTACTACGGACAGAACTATGGCACTCTTCCTGTTCCCACAAAACCCGGTCATAAATTCAATGGCTGGTATTATGAAAATGAAGTGATAACGGCTACAAGCAAGGTTCCTGATTTAAGTAAAACAGGTGAAATAACTCTTGTAGCTAATTGGTCAAGAGTTGCAATCAATATTGAATTTGACGGTAATGGCGGTGCCGCAAATGTAATACCTAAAAAATACTATTATGGTGAGAATTATTCAAAGCTTCCTACAGCTTATCTTGATGGATATAAGTTCCTTGGTTGGTTTACAGATCCGGAAGGCGGAGAAGAAATCACTGCTGACAGTATTGTTATGTTCCCTTATGAAGGTACACTTTATGCTCACTGGGAGGAATTCCGTGAGAATGAGATTGTTGTAACAGTTCATACAAACAGATCTATTGACAGTGTTTATGACCTTATTTATAACTACGGTGATACACTTGGTGATTTAGATATACCGGAACGCACAACCAATGCAGAACAATTCACAAAATTTGTTGGTTGGTTTGACGATGCACTTTACGGCAATCAATTATCTGAGGATACGGTTTTAACCGAGAATATGGATATTTATGCTCACTGGGAATTATCAGGTGCAATGAGAGTTACCATTACTATTTCTAATGTTAAGGATCAATATATGATTAACGATGATTTTAACTACGACGAAATTGAGGTTAAGGGAAAACTTATGGGGCAGGATATACTGTTCCAGGAAATAATTGATGCACAGGGTGCTGAAAATTTCTTCTTTAACATTGACACATCCACTTTGGGCTGGCATACAGGTAAATTCTGGATGAGTTCAGATGAGTTTGATTATATTGGTCTTGGAACACTTTCCTTTGAACAGGAATTCCAATATTTCGTTACCAACTGCAGGCACGCGGAGGGAACTCATCTTGAAAACAATCTTGACCCGACATGTGCAGCAGCCGGTTATACCGGTGATACAGTATGTAATGACTGTGGTGCTGTGCTTGAACAGGGCAAAGAAATTTCCAAGCTTAACCATGCCAAGACTGAAATCGGAAATGTTTGTGAGCCTACTTGCGGAAGCTTTGGTAACACAGGTGACGAGATTTGTGTTGAGTGCGGCACTATTGTTAAAAAAGGTACAATTATTAGCAAACTTCCTCATGTTAATCCTGTTACAGTAAATGTAAGAGAAGCAACCTGTACAGAGGATGGCTACACAGGCGACATTTATTGTGATGTATGCAATACCACTGAGCGCTGTGGCAAAAAAATTGAAAAAACAGGTCACACAACGAAATTTGTTGTTGAAAAAGCTTCAATGGGAAAGGCTGGACGTTGCGGTGAAATCTGTACTGAATGCGGAGACATGGTTAGTGGTAATTATTTCTCAGGAATAGGAAGAATTGCGCTTGACCAAACTGAATTTATTTTCAATAGTATGCAGTTTACACCTGATGTGCTGATTGAGGATACTGAGGGTAACAGCATTAGTTCAGATTATTACGATATTGAAATGCCTGCAGGAAGAACGGAGGTTGGTACCTACACAGTAAAGGTTACATTTAAAACCTACTATGAAGGCACATATTATTTGACCTTCAATATTAAAGAAAGGGCTGCAGGAGGTATAATATCAGCTAAAAAGGTATCCCGTGGTATTCAGGCCGAATGGCTTGCGGTAGAAGGTGTAGACGGTTATCAGATTCAGGTTGTTTCCAATAATATTATTCTTAAGGATTTAACCTTCAGTGCTAATGTAACATCACAAACAATTTAT
>JAIDEF010000140.1:0-7411 GCA_029054965.1 Eubacterium sp. | reverse complement strand
ATTTATATGAATACTACAAATAATACTTATCTGATTATAAGAACTTACAAGACTGAAGTGATTAATGGTGTTGAAACAAAGGTTTATACCGGTTGGAGCGATAAATTCTATGTTAGCTAACTGACATCAGATAAATCTCCGGAGGGTGACGGCAGAGTAATCTGCCGTCATTTTCTTATTTAATGCAAAAAATAATCCCTGATACGGTTTTGTTCCGTATCAGGGATATTATTATTCTGTATTTACTTTGTCTACTGCCCAGATGCATTGATTATTGCCTGCAAGCGCTGACATAGTCATTTTCTTTTCGCCGGTATCTGTTGTACCTTCACAGAATACGCCTTTAAAGGAGGTGCCGTCAATAACAGCGGTGAAGGTGTATGAGTTATCATCAAGCTTAAATTCACAGCTTTTTTCGTCAATAGACAGTTTACCATCACTGCTTATTTCAGCTTTAACAGGAGTATTTATGATATCATTAACCTTTGACCAGTCATCGGTTTTCTGTGTTTCATTTTTGAACAATATAAGCTCATAGCTTCCTGCAATATCATTAAGGGTGACAGCCTTGGCCGTTTCGCCGTTATATGAAAGAGGAAGCATTGTAAGCCATCCGTCTGAATTTCTGAGCATCTGATGAATCTGTATGTTGTGGAAACCGCCCTCACCATCATTGTAGCGTGTGTGGTAGGCATGATATATTTTTCCATCGTCATCAATCATGCAGGAGCTGTGACCGCCTGAAAGATATGCCTTTTCATTAAAGCTGAACTGATAGTTGCCGATAATATTTGTGCCTGTGCTTTTCATTTCAGCGGCATCATTTCCTGCAGCATCAACATAAGGTCCGTCGGGATTTTTGCTTCTGTATTCGCGGATGTTATATCCGTCAAGAGCACCCAGTCCGCCATAGGTCAGGAAGAAATAGTAGTAGCCGCTTTCACGGTCATACGTAATGAATGGTCCTTCGCCTGTATTTTCAGTTTCCTCATTCGTGCGTGAAATCTGCTTGCCGAAATAAATATCATAGTCATCACTGTTTCGCATCGTTTCATAATCAGGCATTCCTGTTTCTTCTACAAGAGGAATAACGTATATACCGCCGCTGAATGAACCATAGCTCAGCCAAAGATTGCCGTCCTTGTCATAGAATGGTGCAGGGTCAATGCAGTTTGGTGCTGCACCGAAGGAACAGTCATAGCTGCCTTCGGTGTCAAACCAGCGCTGCTTTTCAACCTCTTCTTCGGTGAAAACACCTTTTTCAATCAGATCACCGATATTTGTAAAGCTGTAATGTGTGGGATATTTAATTTGTCCAAGCTTTCTCAGCATGTTAAATCCGCTGTAAACAAGGCAGTCTTTGAATTCAAAGGTTCCCTCAGGACTGTCTGCTGTTGCAAACCATATTACAGAGGCTGTTGTGCCCCATACGGATGAGCTGGCATAATAGCAGTATTTGCCCATAGCCTCGTTATAAATAATATCGCTTGCCCAGACATTGGTTTCCCACTCCTCGTCACTGCGCTTCCACTGTGTCTGTGCAGCATCACACCATGCGAATGCTTTTGCATAGCTTTCTCTAAGTGTTTTTCCGTCAGCAGTCAGTATTCTGTTGCTGTCATAAACACCTGATGAAACTGTGTTCCAGCTTATCAAATCATCACTTTTTGCCATTGCAATGTGTGAGCCGGTAACATAATATTTGCCGTCATTTGCTTTAAAAAGTGACGGATCGTGAACAGATACTCCATTGCTGTCGTCAAATTCAAGAGCATTGCCTTCAAGATTTTTAATTACAGCATTAACTCTTTTTGCCTTACAGCCTGCAAAGCAGGTGAAGATTATCACTGCTGATAACAGCAGACACATTAATTTTTTCATAAATCACCTATTTAGTGCTTTTGTCGATTTTAATATTTATCTGATGCCGTATTTTTCAATAATATAGTCCATATCCTTATCGCCCCTGCCTGAGAGGTTGATAAGAACTGCGCCCTTATCCATCTGCTTAGCGAGCTTAATGCCGTATGCAACAGCATGTGAGCTTTCGATTGCAGGGATGATGCCTTCAAGTCTTGAAAGGGTGTAGAAAGCATCAATTGTATCATCATCATTAACTGTATCGTATTTAACTCTGCCAAGATCATGCAGAAATGCGTGCTCAGGACCTGATGACGGATAATCAAGACCGCTTGCTACCGAATAAACAGGAGCAGGCTCTCCATTTTCATCCTTAAGCATAATGCTGTTAAAGCCGTGCATAATTCCCTCACTGCCATATTTAAGGCTTGCAGCGTGATCTCCAAGAGTTTCTCCTCTGCCCAAAGGCTCAATACCATAGATGTCAACAGGGTCATTAAGGAATCCGGAAAACATTCCCATTGCGTTTGAACCACCGCCTACACATGCAACAACCGCATCTGGTAATTCACCTGTCATTTCAATGAACTGCTCTCTTGCTTCAATGCCGACAACACTTTGGAAATCACGTACCATCATTGGGAATGGGTGAGGTCCTACTACTGAGCCGATGCAGTAAATAGCATCCTTGTATTCATTGCAATATGCTTCAAATGCAGCATCCACAGCCTCCTTGAGTGTTTGCAGTCCTGAAGTAACCTCAACAACGTTTGCACCGAGTATTTTCATTCTTGCAACATTCGGAGCCTGTTTTTTTATGTCAACAGCGCCCATATAGATATCACATTCAAGTCCGAAATAAGCTGCGGCAGTGGCAAGTGCTACGCCGTGCTGACCGGCACCTGTTTCTGCAATAACCTTTTTCTTGCCCATATATTTAGCAAGCAAAGCCTCACCCATACAATGATTAAGCTTATGTGCACCTGTATGGTTAAGATCCTCTCGCTTTACATAAAGATGAACATTGCCGCCTAACTGAGCTGACAATCTTTCAAGATGAGAAATAGGTGTTGGTCTGCCCTGAAATTCCTTGCGTATACGGCGAAGCTCATCTATAAATTTGCGTGATTTGCTTATTGAATAATAAGCATCTGTAATTTCATTCATTGCGTTCTGAAGCTCAGGCGGAATAAAAGAGCCGCCGTATTTTCCGAAAAAGCCTGATTTATCAGGGTAGTTTTTAAAATAAGTATCAAAGTCGATATTGTTATAATTCATTTTTATTTCCTCCAAAAAGTTAATTATAATGTTTTTAATTTAATTTTTACAATAAATATGTCTGATTAACTGCGCCATCGTTTTGTTAACAGCATTTCATTTCCTCCCGTAAAATCGTTTTACAAATAAAAAATCCTTGACAGTATTATTAAATACTGTCAAGGACGAAAAATACTTTCCGTGGTGCCACCTTGATTTATGGCTTTGCCATACTCTCTGCAAGATACTATCATATCTCTGACCGTTAACGCAGGTCTGCACGTCATAGAATACTCGGCTTTTGCCTTTGACTATGCCCTCAGCGGTCCATTTAATAAGCCGTTTAATGCCCCGATTCCAGCACCCGAAGCTCTCTGTAAATGCGTATCTTATTTTTATCTCCGCCTCAACGGTTTATTATTAAGTTGTAAATATGATATCACTAAAAATTCAATTTGTCAACAGTAATCTTGCATATGCACCCTCAATGGTTGAATTAAATATAATATTTTCAAAACTCCTTGCACTCTCGTAGTCTGCGGAGGAGTTTTCGGTAACAAAATAAAATTTAATTCTGCTCGCCGTGCATCTTCTGATAAAGTCATTGACCTCAGCAGGTGCAGTTGCCGAATGGTACATTGAATGAAGTACAATATCAACATTGCTTAAATCAAAGCTGTTATAGTCTATGCCTACATATGGAAAAATGACAAGAATTTTTTTGAATTTAAAAACAGGATTTTTTAAAGGCTTATTATTTTTAACCTCATAAATTCCGTCATAGCTGATATATACCCTGTTAATACCGTTTTGAATATATTCAACAGCGTTTTCAAAGTTTTTAATTCCGTTTGCTGATTTATCCTCCACCGGCTTGTTACTCGCCACAAGAACGATGGGACTGTCATAAAACATATTTGCCAGCAGTGCCCCTGTAAAGCTCAGTGTGTCACTGCCGTGTAAAACAATAATGCCCTTGTATTTACAAAAATCGACGCTGCCTATATAGTCAGTAAGCTGTTCCCATAATTCAAGGCTCATGTTTTCCGAAAGCACAGTAAACGGCGATACGCAGTCAAATTCAATGTTTTCAAAATTCATATAGTCAAGTATTTTGAAGGGTTTGTCAAGGTGAATATTGTCACCCCTTATACTGCCTATTGTACCGCCTGTGCCGATAACTAAAATTTTATCCATATTTATTACTTGGTAAAAAATGTTCTGAATGCCTTGTATGCCATATAGGTATCAATTTTTGATACGATTTCATATGGTGAATGCATTGAAAGTACAGGAACACCGACGTCAATAACATCAACATCAAGGTTTGCAATATACATAGCAACAGTTCCGCCACCGCCTGCATCAACCTTTCCAAGCTCGCCGCTCTGCCATAATACACCATTGTTTTCCATCATTGATTTTACAAAGCTTACAAATTCTGCAGATGCATCGCTTGTTCCTGATTTGCCTCTTGCACCTGTGAACTTTGTAACACAAACACCCTCGTTAATAATAGATGCATTATTCTTCTCGAACTGTGACGGCCATGTTGGGTCGAAGGCGGCATTAACGTCTGCTGACAGGCATTTTGAGTTAGACAGAACATCTCTGCCCTCACAGTCCTCAAGCCTTGCCAGATCCTCAATGAAATATTTAAGGTAGCTTGAGTTTAGACCGGTGTTGCCGTCTGAGCCTGTTTCCTCCTTGTCGGTCAAAACAGTTACAGCTGTATATTCAGGAGCAGTGTCGATATCAAAAATTGCCTGCATTGCAGGGTATGAGCAAACCCTGTCATCGTGACCATAGCCACCGATAAGACTTCTGTCAAAGCCGATATCATCAACAGTGAATGCAGGAACAAGCTCCAGCTCTGCTGATAAAAAGTCACGCTCAACAACGCCGTATTTTTCAAACAAAATGTTTAAAATATTCAGCTTAATTCTTTCACTTTCCTCGTCATCCTTAAAAGGACGTGAGCCGATTACGACGTTAAGCTCCTCACCCTTAACGATTTCATTCGCCTTTCTTGCCATCTGCTCAGCACCGAGATGAGGGAGAATGTCGGTGATACAGAATTTAGGGTCATTGGCATCCTCACCGATTTTAACATCAACAAAGCTGCCGTCATTTTTGCAGATTCTGCCGTGGAGTGAAAGCGGAATAGCTGTCCATTGATATTTTTTGATTCCGCCATAATAATGTGTTTTGAAAAATCCAAGAGAGCCGTCCTCGTAAACGGGTACCTGCTTTAAGTCAAGACGTGGTGAGTCAATGTGTGCAGCGCTGATTCTTACACCGTCAATAACAGGTCTTGTGCCCTTAACACAAAGGATGATTGCCTTTCCCCTATTGAAATAGTAAACTTTATCGCCTGCCTTGAGCGGCTCACCGAATTTGTCAAATTTTTTAAATCCGTTAGCCTCTGCTGCTTCTAAAGCAGACTTTGCAAACTCACGCTCGGTTTTGTTTTCAAAAAGGAACTTTTTGTACCCCTCACAAAATTCGTCACAAGTCCTGAGTTCCTCCTCACTCATAAAATCAATGCCGTTTTGTTTTTTATAAAACAGCTTTTCTTTTAATTCTTTAGTGCTTTCACTCATAATATATCCTCCAGAATATTGTCAATTTGTGTTTTTATATCCCCGCCGTTATTGTAAATTACATAATCGGCATTATTAATATAGTATTCCTCGTTTAATTGGGCATTTATTCTTTCCATTGCTTTTTCATTGCTTATGCCGTCACGTTCTTTAATTCGTTTTGCTCTGAGCTCCTTGTCAGCCATTACAGTAATAATGACATTGCATTTGTTCTGTGCCTTTGCCTCAAATAGCTGCGGTGCATCAAGCACCGAAAGCGGTTTGGCAAGCTGTTCGCATTGTGCAATTACCTCAGGATGAACAATACTGTTCAGTAATTCAAGCCTTTTACTGTCATTAAAAACAATTTCGCCAAGACGTTTTCTGTCAAGCTTATTATCCTTAATAATATCATTGCCAAAAATATCGGCAAGCTTATCTAAAAGCGGTGAATTGCTTTCATAAATATTTTTAACAATATTGTCACTGTTTATTATATTAAAGCCGAGTTCAGTCAGGTATTTACATACATAGCCCTTGCCTGCTCCGCTCGGTCCTGTCAAGCCTATAAAAAATGGCTTTGTTAAATCAATAATGCTGAAAGCGGCGGCACGAATCAGTCTGTTATAAACCGCCATGCCAACACCTGTTGTGTTTGGTATTCTGGCATAAACCTTTTTTGCACCCATTTCATCAAGCTGCCTTAGTGCATCAAACAGCTCTTTGGCCTGACTTAAATCGTCATTTTCTTTGCCAAAGGTTACTTTGGGGATTATTACATTGTCATCCTCAAAGCATAGTGCAAAGCAGTCCTGCTTTGAATTGACAAATTCTTCATAGCCTTCTTTGTCGGCATTAACAATAAATACTCGTGCTTTCGGTGCATAGTGCTTGTATTTCATACCCGGGGATGCGGCAATCTCGTCATTCTGCATGCCCTCAAGTACTGCCTTTGCGACCTCCACCTTACCGATAACAGCCTCAATCATTTCTTTTGTGACTGCACCGGGTCTTAAAATAGTTGGCGTTTCGGTAGCCAGTGTTATAACTGTTGATTCTACACCAAACTCGCAGTCATCGCCATCGATTATGGCATCAATTTTTCCGCTCATATCGTCAATAACGTATTTAGCCTTTGTTGGTGACGGCAGTCCCGAGGTATTGGCGCTTGGTGCAGCAACAGGGCATCCTGATGCCTTAATCAATTCTCTTGCAGTTTCATTTTCAGGTATGCGCACGGCAACAGTGTCAAGTCCACCTGATACCACATTGCCAACCTTTTCGCTCTTTGGCAGGATTATTGTTAATGGTGCCGGGAAGAATTTGTCAATCAGCGCCTGTGCCTTCGGTGTAACCTCTTTAACAAGCGGCTTAATGTCGTCCTTTTCTGCAATGTGCACAATCAGCGGATTGTCACTTGGTCTGCCCTTGGCAACATAAATGCTCTTGACAGCCTCGTCATTCAGAGCATCAGCTCCTAAACCATATACCGTTTCGGTAGGGAATGCAACCAGTCCGCCCTCTGCAATGATTTTACCTGCAAGCGCAATATCATATTCACTTGTGGATAAAATCTTCGTTTCCATAATTTATACCTCTATGTCTCCTTTGTTAAAGGGAGACATATTTTTTATACAGAAAAATTGTTTATATTCAAAGTATATACTTATATATATTCAAAGTATATGCAAAGTATTCAACACAGTGCTGTC
>JAIDEF010000014.1 GCA_029054965.1 Eubacterium sp. | reverse complement strand
TGCCTTTCGGTAATTCACGGATATTTTGATTATTCAATAATCACATTCTAATTCGGATTGTCCGATGGTCAGAGAATGTTATATTTGTGTCAATCCGGTTGGCTTTAACAGATGCCGCATTCAGAAAACTAAAACTTAGGAGGTAATTATTTGATGCAAAATAAAGTCAAAAAGTTTTCTCACAAACTGCTTGCTTTGTTTATGGCGATTGTTATGCTTTTGACATGCTTCTCCGGTGCTTTAAGTGCGTTTGCAGCAAATTCCGATCAAACAAAATATGTTGACGGCGATGTTGAATACAATAACTTAGCTTGGAATGTATTGTCAGACGAGCAGTTAGCTACTGCAATCCTTGATTTTGCAGATAGTCAGCTTCCGGCTTTGAAAGCAATGGAAGGCACCATTCATGATATGCTTGATGGTATGAGCGTTTCTGTTCTTAAAATCAGCCATAGCATGCAGAATAGACAGATTACAGTCAAAGCACTTGGCATTACGCTTGCTACAGTTACACTTAAGCTTGGCAGTGTTGATGAATTGATTGAAACCATCAACAGTGTACAGGGTGTGCTTTCAGGCGGTTTAATGGATACAGCTCAGAACCTTGGTATTGACCTTGGTGCTGTTTTTGCTCTTGATCTTTCTGCTCTCGGCGGTAAAAAAACAGATGGTAGTAAAACCTTACCGGAAATGAGAAGAAGCAACACTTCTTCTTGTGATATCGTAAGAGGTGTTTTAGGTTTAATCTATGACAACAATGATACAATTTTCGGCAGAGTTCTCAGAGGCGAGTTCTCACTCGGCTTGGTTGATGGTGCATTCAATGTATATAAGCTTTTAGGTGATTTTGTTGGTCTTGATGCTGATACCGTTAAGGCTGATCCGGTTTATAACATTGCTAAATCATTAATCTTTAACTATACAGAGTGGTTCACCGAAGAAGAAATTGCAGATTTCAACAGCGGAGCAAAAAAATTCGTGTTTGACGAAGTTCTTCTTGATAAAATGACAGCAGAGCTTCTTACAAAAATCAGTGTACCTGTTACATACGATGAAGGAAAGCACGATACATCCGCAACACGTTATGCACAGATCAAAGAATATATGGAGGAAAACAGCTGCAATTATGCTACAGCAGCAGCAAAGCTTGGTTATGATCCAAATCTCGTATATTCTGATGAATTTGTAACAAGCTCAGGTGTTTATCAGAATGTATTACTGTTGGCTTATGGTTCTCCTGATGAAAACGGTCTTGCTACCGCTCAGACAGAAACAGTAAGACTTAGTAATACAGACAGCTTGTTTGATTTCGGCTATCAGGCTCTTAAATTTGCTTGGCCTACAGTTCTTAAAGATACTGTAAAACTCATCCATGTTAATAATGATGTAGACCGTGGTCATGGTTCAAACTTTGATAACGAGTTCTTCTATTGGATGAATAACCAGAACCGTTGGAATAAAACTGATGTTGCAAGCAACTATGCAATGAGCAATGTTACTGAGTGGGCAAATGCGGTATTTGAAAGTTATGGTGCTGCTGATGCTGACGAGTTCCTTGGTTGGGTTAGACATAACTATGAATTTGACCGTACTAAGGTTGAAGATGCAAAGGGCAATTGGCAGGATATTGATGCTACTACATTATTTAATAAGCTGAGATACAGCCCGCTTGCTGACTATGCATTCGATATGCAGACCGGTCCTATCAACCTTTACTTTATGCAGCTTGGCACTCCAAATCTTGACAAGTTCTTCTCAGCAAGACCTGCGAATGATGATAATTATACTGATAACCATTACTATGGCGATTACAGTTCAATGGTAGCAGGCTTAAATGACTGCCTTGTTGCTGCTGTACAGGATTTCTTCCCTGATCGTGATAACATTTATGTGAACGAGAAGACTGATACAGAATTCCCGACAATGAAGACTACTGGCGATATCCTTGAAATCAATTCAGGTTCTGTTAAGGGAATTGCTTCAACACTTGTAGATAATACTTTGTTGATGATTCAGTATGTAGCAGATACAACTGATCAGAACATTTTAGGCGGTTTCACAGGTGGAACTCTTTCAGAGCAGAATCTTGAAGAGGCTATGCTTCCATTGCTTATTGCTTGTATCGGTCAGGTTTGGCTTAACAGCAACGGCAATCTTGCAAGCATAATCCATACAGAAGATTGGGATGCTTGTAAGGACGCTGAGGGTGTTGCTTACTTAGCTCTTAAAGAATACTTATCATATGTAATTCCTAATAAGGATTACAGTGTGCTTGCATCTAAAGATGCAGACGGCAAATTTGATGTTACATTAGAAGGCACTATCCTTCCAATGGCTCGTGATGCTATCATATATGTAATTGAGCCATATGTTCCTGTAACAACAAAGGACGGCAAGCCATACAAAGTAGAGGAAGGTACAACTGTTGATACTACAACAAGTGTATTTGATCTCTTCAATTCAGTAGTTTGCTACTATGCAGACAGCTATAACTTCACAAATTCAAACAGAAATGGCGAGAAGGCACTTGCTGCTGCTCCTCTCTTTGGTCTTTGTGATAATAGCGCAAACAGTACAATTAACAAATCTAATGATCTTTGGACTAACCTTGATATAATTGCTAATGATCTTCTCCCATTACTCGGTGAATTACAGGGTAACGGAAAGGGTAACTTTGATTCACAGTCACTCATTATGGGTGATATTGTAAATGGTTTCCTTGAGATTGGTGAGCAGCACAATGGTACAAAGCTGTATGGTGTATCTAATTTCATCTACAGATTACTCACATTTATCTCTGCTGATCCAATTCAGAAGACTCCTGTTGTACATACAATTTATGATTTCATTGCTGATACATTCAATGCATTATTTGGTCCTCGTTATAATGGACAGACATATGTACCAGTTCCAACAAGAACAGCAGATCAGGCAAATCCGTTTGATGATTTAGTTAAGAAGGCAGTTCTTGCCGGAACAGGCAAGGATAATCCTGGTGTAGTTCAGAAGCTCATCAACAACTTTGTTGAATTCTCAGGCTATGGCTACAATGGTGTAAAAACTTATAGTGACTCTATCCTTCCCGGTTTAACATTTGCTGTTTCTGCAGTTAACAGCTTCTTCAACTTCCTTCCATTCATTGGTGAGCATAACCTTCAGTTGGCTACTGCTGAAATGAAGGATGATGTATTCCAGGGCTGTACAAATGGTAGCTCATACGCATCAGAGGCTACAATCACTAATAATGCAACCGGTATTAATAGTGCTTACCTTAACGGCAGAACCGGTAAGGTAAATCAGATGTCTCGCTACTATCTCCAGGTAACATCTGCTGATATTGCTGGTAGTAACGATAAATCATCAATCACAACAAATGTATCTTCAGCTCTTATTGCTCCTGGTGAGTCAATGACAGTTGGTACATCTTCAGTATTCTCTCCTGATTCAAACAACTCATCTTCATATGCAGTTACATTCACTTACAATATTTGTCTTGCTGATGGTACTGTAATCCATAAGGATTTGAAGTCAACTACATATCAGTATTTGACTGGATCAAGAGGCTGGCGTGAAGCTGTTTATGACAGATGGCATGATTGGGAAGAATCAAGACCATATGCAGGTTACTATCTGAAGGAAAATGTTCTTGAATCTAATGATGCTGACAAAGATCTTGTTGATCCAGAAACAGGATATACAGCTCATACAACAAGCCAGTTTGCAGGTACAGCATGGAATGAGAACAAGCTTGTTGTAGGTTATCCAGGTGAAATCGTACTTGCTGCAGATAATCTTAAGCTTGTTAATGATCTTGGTGTAAGAATCAGAAATGTTCAGTATTGGGGTAGCTTAGCAGATAAAACAGTTGATGGTATCTACTACTATGATACAGAACCAATCATCAATACTGCAGATGGTTCAACATTTACACCTGGTTCAGAAAATGCAGTTCCTGTATTTGATAAGGCAACAGGTGCAATCCTTAATCTTGAGAAATATGATGTTTCTTTAGACAACGGTAAAACATGGAAGTATACAGGTTTAACATCAGACGAAGTTGATTCTAAACTTTCTGAAGAGCAGAAGTCAGGTGTTGATATCAATGATGTTACAACAAGAACTAATATTGTTTACACATTTGAGCAGCTTAAGGCTTCAAGTGCTCTTGCTGCTTATCATCAGAACGAAATCGGCCAGTTTGAGAATATTTATCTTAAGAGCGGTTCAGGTGAGTTTGCTTATAGCACACTTCTTGGAAAGATTTCTGTTCGTGGTCCTATTGACGGATTTTATTTCAATCCTGTTAAGTATTCAATTCCAAAGAATACATCACTCTATTTCCATTTCTTAAATTATGATGGAGAAACTGCAGTTCCATACACAGATATTACAGCTAATGTATGTTACTATAATGAGAAGCTTTCAGCAACAGGTCAGCTTCACTTTATCGTTTGTGATAATAAGAATGCTTCATCTGTTACTGATAAGATTGAGAGTGTAGAAAAGACAATTGCTAACTACAAGCAGGATGACTTCTACAATGGTGCTGCTACATATAACTTCATTCAGCAGTCAGTTATTAAGGGTCTTGCTTCTACAGCACTTCCTATTACACCGGATACAGCAGCTAAGCTTTCAGACGTTGTTGAATACACTTATGTAACTGCTGATTCAACATCTGAAACCGGTGACAATGCTTATACTCCGCTTACAACAGCAGATTATAACAAGTTATCAAACGAAGTTAAGGCTATGCTTTACTTCGACAATGGTAAGTATTACTTCAATGCTGACCATACACAGCCTGTTTACTCAACTGCTCCGTTAACATCAGGCAGCGGTACTGATTCAATGAATATTCCTGTTCAGGCAGTAACTGATGAAAACGATGTTGTTACATATAAGGTATCTAATACTCCTAAGATGGCAACTAAGTGGGTAGCTTCAGGTATTTATAGTGAATATCCTTGCCAGATCAGCACTGGTTCTCAGGCTGTTGACGGTCAGGGCAGACCAATCTATGAGCAGATTCAGTGGTCATACTACAATGCTGCAGGTAGAAAGGTTAGCTCAACAAGCACATGGGTTATCAAGGTTCCGGATATGTCTAACCAGTTGGTAACTCCTACTGAATCACAGGATACACGTGGTATTTATACACAGTGCCGTGATTTACTTGATTACACAACAACTCAGGTAATTGAAAAGGATATCAAGACCGATATCGCATCAAGACTCTTTGATAAAGTATCACTTGTTAGAGAAGGTCTTAATGAGAAGAACTTTGACATTGTTACCTTTAATGCAATGAACTCAATGGCTAAGGACATTGAAGGTAAGTACAGAGTAGAGGTTTCTTATACTGACGATTTAGGCGAAACTGTTGTTGAAGAACTTTCTTACACAGATTACGCAAGAAGAATCGGCAATGGTGCTGAATTCGACAGTGCTAAGGTTACATCTACACTTTCATCAACACAGGTTGACGAATATTTGAGATTATTCAATATTTATATGGCTAATGTTGTTGAGCGTGGTTACATTGGTGATCGTCTTGAGGAAGAAATCCTCTGTGCATCAGGTAACTCTTATGACAGAATGACTGCAACTCCTGCAGTTTATGACGAGGATGGAAAGCTCGTTACTGCTGCTAATGTAGCAAAGAACGGTGCAGCATCAGACCCAAGATTTGGTGAATGGGATGCTGACGGCAATCTTGTTAACGATGGTACTTGGTCAGATGCAAGCTGGAACGTATACGTTGAAAAGCTTGCAGATGCAGTTAGTGTTGCAGCTATCGGTAACGATAGTTCATATGCTGACAATGGTGCTATCTACAATCCTGATTTTGATTATGCAGCTTGCGTAACAAGAGTTTACGATGCTGATACTCGTCTTCAGATAGCAGAGCTTGCACTCACTCCACTTGAGTCAGTTCAGGTTACTGTTGCTGATGTTCCTGGTGCAATTGTTACTATTAATGGTAATGTTGTTACCGGCTCAGCTTCTTATGAGGTTGGCACATCAATTCAGGTTGAGGTTACTGCTGCTGACGGTTATATCTATCAGCATATGCTTGTAAATGACAATAAGGAATTCAGAAATCCATATACAATCGACATCAAGTCAGGTATGGATGCTATCACAATCGTTCCTGTTGTTGAGGCTGATAAGCCGGCAGGCTTCAATGTAAGTGCTTCACTTATTGTTGCTAAGAATGGTAAGGGTGCAACAGATAACAAGGGTGTTAACGGTGACTACACTGTAACTATCAAGGATGGTGACACAGTTGTTGCAACAGATACCTTTGCATTGACAAGTGCTGCTAATACATTTACTCTTGAAAATATTCCAAGTGGCACATATACAGTTGAGATTTCATCAGAAACATCTTTAACTCGCAGTGATATTTCACTTGTTGTTGCTGATGCGGATGTATCAGGTACTGCAATTCCGATTATCGCTTGTGATTTCTACAAGGATGGAGATATCAATGTTTATGACGTTGGTAAATTGTATGAGAATTTAGGAAAGAGCAATCTTATCTATGATTTAAATGGTGACGGAGATATTAACGTTTATGATGTTGGTATTGTTTACTCATGTTTTGGTAAGACTGATCTTGCTCCTATAACATTAAAGTAATTAACATTTTACTATGTTAACCTTTGCGGCGGGGGTAACCCTGCCGCAATGGCAAATTAATTTGACAACTATTGAATTTATAAATTTAAAATTCATTTATATAAGCGCTAATTTTTGAACGTCGGATTTAAACATTTTCTTTGTTTGGTTAGGAAGTTCCTATAAGTCAAGAATAACTAAAAGTGCTGGACTTTGTAAATCGGAAGTACAAAAGAGTAATTCCTTAAGCTTACTCGAACTACGGAGGTATTTAATGATTAAATATGCAAAAAAGCATTCAATTTCAATCTGTGCTGTTATGGCGTTGGCTGTTATAGTTTCAGTGATTGCAATGCTTACTTTTTTAACACCGAATGTTACTGCTTTTGCGGCAGCACTTGGTGCAGAAACTCCGGAGATTTACTGCGTTTATTCTAAAGATAATGAAGAAGTTGACGGCAACAGATTAACTGCCGGCACTTATGATGTTAGTTTTTGTGTTAAAGGCGTTGAAAGTATTTCTACCCTGCAGTTTACAGCCACCTACGATTTATCAGTTACTATTGACAGCAGCTCGCTTTCATTAATGAGTGATAATCATGTTGATGTTACATCAATGGGTCCTGTGGTAGATAACGCAGGTGGAAATCTTGTTTTGGGTTTTGTTTCGGATAATGCAGATTATTCATCCATAAACCCTGAGGGACAGGTGCTTGCAACAATGTCTGTTACTTTTGCAACAGACTGCGATGCAGCGGATGTGCTTGTTCCTTCAACAAATCCGCACCATACCTTTGTTCAGGTTGACTATGCAGATAGTCATGCCGATGAGTATGCTCTCGTTACAAACGAAGAGGCAGCGGATTATAACGGGGTGTTATACCCAATGATTTGTGACATTACTCCGTCTAAGGGTCACAGCGTAAGCGGTTCATTAGTAATAATGAAGAATACGAAGGGTGCTACTGATAATAAAGTACCTTATGGTAGCTATACCATTAAAGTTTACGATACTCCTGATATGGAGTCAGCGGAGCCTATAAAGACAATTACATCAGTATATACTGCAAAAACAGCTGATACTGGTGCTTCAAATCTGTTTACTATTGATACCCTTTCTATGGGTACATACTATGTTTCAATCTCATCAGATTGCGCATTACCTCGTAAGGATATAGTTATTAATATGGGAGAAGAAGATATTAATGACGTAACTATTCCTGTTATTTCATGCGATTTCTATACGGATGGAGATATCAATGTTTATGATGTTGGTAAATTGTATGAGAATTTAGGAAAGGGCAATCTGATATATGATCTAAATGGTGATGGAGATATTAACGTTTATGATGTAGGTATTGTCTATTCTTGCATGGGTGGCAAACCATATAATGGATTTGAAATAAAATAATATGGAGGTAGTTTTAGTGAACAAAACTTTTAAAAGAGTTCTTGCTTCAATGCTTGCAATTCTTATGATTATTTGTTCAATGCCGTTTACTGCTCTGGCTGCTTGCGAGCCTAACAGAAAATGGTGGGTTAACGAAGGTGTTTCTCTTGATCAGATTACAGCTGAGCCAGAGTTTATCGGCGGTAACAGTGATGAAACAAATGATAATCATCCTTATGGTTCTAATGACTTTAATCTTGGTGATGTATTTGTTTCATTCGAGGATGTATGGGACGAGGATCTTCGTGATAACTTCAAACCGATTTTAGCGGTTACTGTATCAGACATTGGTACAAAGAATGATCTTGATTCTATCAGAGCTAAGCAGTTTGATTATTACACTTATGATGGAACAAAGTCATTTGAGGCTACAAAGGCAAACATCTTAGATCCTAATGCAACATTAAAGGCTGGACAGAGAATCGCTATCACTTTGGAAACAGGTGGTTTTGATATTATGAATTCAATCAATATGCTGGGTTCATATGATAAAACCGTTTTACAGCCAGGTTATTATACAGCTGCTCTTGCTGAAAATGCAACGACAGATAGGGTTTGGAAGAAGGTTACTGCCGAAGCCGTTGCTTCTATGTGCTGGAGAACAAGCTCAGTTCTTTACGATAAGCCAGGAGATCCGTTCATTGCTTATGGTACATATAAGGCTTTTGACGGCGAATGGATGGCTGTTTCATATAACAAATTATTCACAAATGGTGGTGCTGAGGTAAGTCAGTATATCGGAACCTCACAGACCAGAGACTTCCAGTCGCAGTATGGTCTTGTGCTTGGTACAATAACCTTTGAGGTACTGAAGGATTGTAATATTAAAGAGGCATTTAACATTGCTGACGGAAGAGCTGGCTCTTTTATAGGTCCTTATCATCCTAACTGGCTTGAGGATGGCAGATCTCGTGCCTCTCTCAGTGAAACGGATACTTCATTCGCTATTATGCCTACGATTTGGGTTAATCCAAACGGCGGCGGTTCAGAGGAATGTACACACGCTAACACAACTACTACAACAGAGGTAACAACTGCTGCTACTTGTGAAACAGCAGGCGTTGAAACTGTTACTGTAACATGTGACGATTGCGGCGAGGTTGTTGGCGAACCAACAACAAACACAATCCCTGCTCTCGGTCATGATTACACAGGTACAGTTGAAGCTGCTGATACAACACATCACACTGTAGCTTGCGTTAACGGCTGCGGTACAACAGAAACTGTTGATTGTACTTTCACAGTAGTTGACCATAAGGATGCTACTGTAACAGAGGAAGGCTTCGACAAGTTTGCTTGTGCTTGTGGAAACACATACACAACTGTTATTGATAAGCTCACATGTGAGCATACTAACAAAACAACAACAAAGACTGTAGAGAAGGAAGCTACCTGCACAGAAACAGGTCTTGAAAAGGTTGTTGTAACTTGCGATGACTGCGGTGTTGTTGTAAGTGAAGATACTAACATTATTGCAATGCTTGAGCATACCGAGAAGGTTGTTCCGGGTAAGGCTGCAACATGTACTTCAACCGGCTTAACAGACGGTAAGGTATGTGAGGTTTGTGACACAGTTCTTGTTGCTCAGGAAGAAATCGCAATGCTTGATCATACTGAGGTTGAAATCGCTGCAGTTGCTGCTACTTGTACAGAGGGCGGTAAGACAGCAGGCGTTAAGTGCTCAGTTTGTGATACAGTTATTACTGCTCCTCAGGATACAGAGGCTCTTGGTCATGACTATGTAGAGGTTGAGGGCTCAGCAGTAGCTCCTACAGTTGATGCTGCAGGTAAGAAGGCAGATCAGAAGTGCACACGTTGCGACGATGTAATCGTTGGTGAGGCTATTCCTGCTCTTGCAAGCTACGAAATCACTGTTGAAGCAACAGACCTTGGTGTTGTTACTCTTAACGGCGCTGACGTAACTGACGGTGCAAAGGTTAAGGTTGAGGCTGGTTCAACTGTAACTCTTACAGCAGAGCCAATCGAAGGCGCTAAGTTCTTAGGCTGGACAGCTAACGGTTTAACAACTGTTTCAACTGATACTACATTCACAACTGTTGCTCTTGCTAACGTAACTTATGCACCTGTATTTGAAAAGGCTGATGCTGTTTCATTCACAGTTGTATTTGCTGATGCTTTCGGCAACATTGTAAGCTCACAGGTTGTAACTGATGCAAAGGATATTGTTATTCCTGATGCTCCTGCTCGTTCAGGTTATGTTGCAGCTACAGAGAATGGTTGGACAATGACCAACGAAGAAATCAAGGCTCTCACATCTTCAGCAACAATCATTGCTGTTTATGAGCTTGCTGAGAACGAAGGCTACACTGTAACAGCTAATGGCGCAACAATCACCGGTGACGGTATTGAGGCTACAGATGTTGCAACAGGTGTTGCTTATGATACACTTGTAACTGTATACAAGGAAGGCGCTAAGGGTTGGGCTGTAAACGGCGTAACAGTTGCTTATGGCGATACTTATAGCTTCTATGTAGGTAAGGATATTGAAGTTGTTGCTGTAATGGACGGCGTAACAGCAGTTCCTATGGTAGCAAATGTTGGTACAAATGAAATCGCTCAGGGCGGTAAGATTAAGGTTCAGTTCATTGCTACACGTACAATGGCTGAGGGTTATACTTACATTGACTCAGGTTTCGTTTACGGTAAGGGTGACCTTGGTGAGATTACTCTGTTCGATGTTGATGGTTCAGCTGTAAAGGCTGCTTACACAAAGACAGCTTCAGAGCAGTTCTCAGTAACTTATGGTTTATCTGCTCAGAGCGGCACAATGACTGCTCGTGCATTCATCGCTTATGCTAATGCAGACGGTGAGGTTACTGTAACTTACGCTACTCCAATGACTTACCAGTACAAGTAATGTAGATTGGAGGATTAGTAATGAAAGAATTATACACAAAGCCTATGGCTGAAGTTGAAGAGTTCAAGACAGTAGACGTTATCACTACTTCAGGTATTGAAGATATTGAAGGCGGCTGGGATTAATCCTAAGTTTTAAACTCGGGGGGCGGAGCAATCCGCCCCTTTTTCTTTTTTAGTATAAATAAAAAACAAACCGAAAGGCATTTTCCTTTCGGTTTGTTTTATTTTTTATTGCAGATTAATCTGTAACATCATTATAAATATAGTCAATTAGCTTTTGCTTGTTGCTGTCAATATTAATGCTGATAACACTGTTGCCGCTGATTGTCGCATATTCCCATGTTCCTTCAAACGGCACCTTTGCCTGCTTAATGTCATTGCCAAGGCAAGGAACAGCACGCATAACAAGGCTTCTCAATTCACTTTTTGTTAAATCAGTTTCAATGTAAGGAGCACTTTTGTATGCCATATTCAGCAGTGTGAATGGGTTGGAGTGCTTTGCATTATTCAATATAGCGCTCATAACAGTGCGCTGTCTTTCTGTTCTTACAAAGTCTGTGTCAATTTTTCTTATTCTGCAGTATGCAAGAGCCTGCTCACCGCTAAGCTTGTACTTTCCTGACTCAAGCACTACATCGCCGTATCGATATGGGTGATTAGTTACTTCATTAGCCTCGGCTTCGGTAACGTCAACCTCAACACCGCCAAGGCTGTCAACGAGTACCTTGAACATTTCAAAATCAACTACGGCATATCCATCAATATCAACACCGAAGTTATATTCAATTGCATCAACAACTCCCTCATAACCGCCTGATGAGCAAGCAGCATTTAACCTTTGATTATATCCTAAGGTCGGGATATATACCCAGGTATCACGCAGGAATGATGTAAGCTTGATGCTGCGGTGCTTCATATCAATAGATACAAGCATCATTGTGTCTGATCTTGTTTCGTTGGCATTTTCACCTGCACGTGCATCAACTCCAAGCAACAATATGTTTTTTACTAATGCACTGCTTTCAAGCTCAGATGCTGAAATGAATGTGTTTTCCTTTTTATCATTATAGGTTATTCTGCCCATTATCGCTGAAAGTGTTCCTACAACAG
>JAIDEF010000139.1 GCA_029054965.1 Eubacterium sp. | reverse complement strand
TATGAGTATTATTGAATGTAAAAATTTAACTAAAGAATATATTAGTGGTGACAGTATTATTAAAGCAGTTGATGATGTAACTGTTGCTTTTGAGCAGGGTGAATTCTGTGCAATTACAGGTCCGTCAGGCTCTGGAAAGTCAACCCTTCTTCATATGCTTAGCTCACTTGAGCATCCTACTTCAGGCTCAGTTATTTATGGTGAAAAAAGACTTTCTGAATATAATGACAATCAGCTTTCAATATTAAGACGCCGCCGTTTTGGCTTTGTGTTTCAGTCATATAATCTTGTTAATGAGCTTACGGGCTATGAAAACATCTTATTGCCTGTTATGCTTGATAAAAAGAAAACCGATCAGGAATATATTAACAAGCTTATCAAAATGCTTGGTATTGAGGACAGACTTGACCATTTGCCCTCTGCACTTTCAGGCGGACAGCAGCAAAGAATTGCTATTGCAAGAGCACTTGCTAATAAGCCTTCTATTCTTTTTGCTGATGAGCCAACCGGCAATCTCGACGGCAAAAGCGGCAGAGAAGTGCTTTCACTGCTTAAATATGTCAGCAGTGAGCTTGGTGTAACACTGATTTTAGTTACCCATGATTTGCATGTTGCTGAGCAGGCGGACAGAGTTTTAACAATTGAGGACGGCAGAATTGTTTCTGACGGCGGCAATAATGCGGATAGCTTTTAACAGGAGATAATTATGAAAAAGAAAATGTCTATTAATACGCTTGCTCTAGGTAATCTCAGGCAGCGCAAAAAACAGTATGCCATAATGATTGTCGGAATAATTCTTGCAATGGTGTTCTCGTCAGGCATTTTATTCTATCTTTTCAGTTCTCAGGAAACGCTGAAAGAAATAAAGAAAAATGAGATAGGTGTTCAGCACGCCATTGTGTCCGTAGCAGACTGCGATGAAACTGTTTTCAGCAAAGCGGTTGAAGATGGTGTATTCGATGCATATGGTCTTGCTCATTTAATCGCTTATGGCTATTCAAATGAAGAGGAGGATTACTTCGGCGGTGAAATTGCCTGGCTTGATGATAAGGCAAAAGAACTGTCCTATCAGTCATTCATAGAGGGCGAATACCCGGCGGCTGATGGCGAAATTGCCATAGAGCAGAATGCACTTATTAAAATGGGCTATGCAAATGCAAAAGTCGGTGACACAATCAGCCTTTATGTCAGAGTGCAAAACGGCAACGCACTGTTGGATGCAGTTAAAAGGGATTATACTCTTGTCGGTATTGTGACAGATAAGCGTTCTAATCTCAGTAACAGCTATCGAAATGGTTCACTTGATACTCTTTATCCTGCTGCTTATGTTGCACAGAATACACCAACTGCAGCAGGCGGCAGGGAAAAGCTTTGCGGCTACATTTCATTAGATAAATATGACTATCAAAGAATCAGCAAAATATATGATTATTTAAAATCAAAAGAGCTTGATCCTGATATAAACAATGTCAATATTAATAATTATATCTTTTCACCGATTACATCCAACAATAGCTTTTATGCTGTTGTTCTGGCGTTAGCTCTTATGGTCAGCTCCTGTGTTGTTATTATCAATTCCTTTAACACAAACCTTAAGGAACGCAAAAAGCAAATCGGTATGCTGCGTGCAGTTGGTGCAACAAAACGTCAGATTGTTCATATCTTTGCACGTGAGGCTTTGATTATTGCTCTGATATGTACGCCTGTAAGCATTGCACTGTCCTACGGGGCGGTAAGTGCTGCAATGAAAATACTCAAGCTTGATATGATTATGACCAAAAGCTTCTGGGTGCTGCCAATCAGTGCAGTGACAGGTGTTATTGTCGTAATGCTTGCAGCACTTATACCGCTTGCTTCTGCATCTCGAATTACTCCGATGCAGGCAATACGTGACATTAGTGCTACAAGAAAAATGAAGATAAAAGGTATTAAGACCAAGAAAGAGTTTAATGTGTCAACACTTATGGCTCAAAGAAATCTTCTTTTCTTTAAGGGCGGCAGAATAGCAGTGAGCATTATGCTTTCAGTTACAGTTCTGTTTTCCTGTGCAGGCTTTTCATTTTTGAGTGAATATAATAGTAACAGCTTTACACGCTCCTATGATTATTGCCTTAATAATATCGGCAGCTATGCATATGATATTGTTAATTTCAGTGGGGAAAATACAGGTATGAGTGAGGTGGATAAAAAAGACCTTGAAATGATACCGTATATTACGGAGGTTGTAGGCACAAAGGATGTTGCAACCTGTATGGAAATTGATGAATATACCGATTATTATAAAAGCTTTACACATGCAAATGATAATGTATTTAAGTATACGAATACTGATGATGAGCCTATAACCTATGATAATTATTATGATACACACCTCAAAGAATTCAATGAAGCATATTATGATTTAAAAAATAGTTTGCAGCTTGAAAAGGACTTTTTTTCAACAAAAATAGTAGCAGTTGACTCATTAGTCATAGAAGATATTAAGAACTCAGAAATAAATGGAAACATAAATATAAGTAAGCTTGACTCAGGTGAGGAAATCATTCTTATTGCACCGCAGAAGGCTGCAGCAGCGCTGGAGATTTTTGGTGAAAATGGTGAGGGGGGCTATAGCCGTTCAACCGTTATTGAAAATCAGGAAACAGATCAGAAGATTATCTGCAGCGGTGAGCTTAACTACAAGGCAGGGGATACAGTCACCCTTGACACAATTACTGTTGACAGTACGGATGAATGGTATAAGAATACCGGAAGCTTTTCCAACAATCAAAAACAGGTTACTATCGGTGCAGTTATCAGCCCGTCAGAAAATTCAGTGTCAGCAGTAATAGGCTGGCATGACGGCTTTTTCATTCTCACAACCATTCAGGGTATGAATCACTTTTATGATAATGCTAAATATAATTATGTAACTCTTAACTGTGATACTGAAATAACGGATGAAATTGATGAACGGATTACAGATGCAATTAAGGTTTATGCTGATAAGTACGAAGGCTTTTATTCCTCTGCATATGATGAAATGAAAGATCAGGAACGTCAGCAAATGATAACGACTGTGTCACTTGTGGCACTTATGACAATCATATTTGCAATATGCGGCAGTATCGTCAATAACAATCTTACCGCAAGAATTAGAGAGAATAAAAAATCAATCGGTACACTGCGAGCCTTTGGTGCTGACAGCAGTGAGCTTGTTAAGTCCTATATCAAGCAGCTTGTGTCAATGTTCTCCTGGGGAATGATTTCGGGCTTTGTAGTTTATTTAATTATATATATAATAAATTCACCTTTACAGAAGAAGTATATAACTAACAGAGAGTTCTTTATGAATTTCAATCCGTGGGTAACAATTATATTCTGTGTTGTTCTGTTTTCGGTTTGTTCAATTAATCTTTTTGTGAAAATAAAAGCAGAAATGAAAAACAGTATTATTGATAACATTAGAGAATTATAAAGGAAAGAGAAAATATGAAAAAGTTTTTATCAATTATATTAATGGTGTTAATTTGTCTTTCTTTCAGTATAACAGCTTATGCTGATGAAGGGGATGATACAGCTTCTGCTGAGCCTGAAACCACCGTTGACGCATCACAGCCCAGACTGATGGTCAGCTCCTATAAGCTTGACAGTGAGTATATTACACCTGACGGTGATTCAACAATAGAAATTGTCTTTAAAAATTATAGTGATACAAAGGCGATTTCAAATATTAAACTGTCACTTACTGAAGAAAGCGGAGAGATTAAACCTTCAGGAACAGGTACTGAATATGTCAACAGAATTTATGCAGGCAGCAGCTACACATGGAAAACAAAGCTCAAAGCCTCAAAGATTGCTGCAATCGGTGAGCACAGGCTTATTGTCACTGCTGAGTATGAGGATAAATATTATAATGCTTATTCTGCGTCAGATACATTACTCGTCAATGTTTCACAGTCGGTTGGTCTTGATTATTCAGGTGTTGTGTTGCCGAGAAAGGTTACACAGGAAAATACTGTTACTATGGATGTTAATCTTATGAATACGGGCAAGTGTATGGTCAGAAATTCAAAACTGAACTTTGATATTGATGGACTTGAAACAGGCAGTGTCCTTTTTATCGGTGAAATTGCAGCAGGTGAAAGTAAAACAGGCAGTGCTAATTTTCGTATAAGTTCCGACAAACTCGGTGAGGTTAAAGGCAAGGCAACTCTTGAGTACGAGGATGAATTTGGTAATTCTTATTCAAAGGAAATAGATGTTTCAACTGTAATTGAAAAAAAGCCTGAAGCCAAAGAGGAGGCAGAGGAAGAGGATACCTTCAATACCAAATATCCGAAATGGTGGGCATTTCTCATTGCAGGTGCAGCAGCAGGAGGAATTGTTGGTTTTGCTGTACCCACCGCAATCCACTCTAAAAAGAAGCGCAAAGAGGATGAATTAAGACTGTACTAT
>JAIDEF010000138.1 GCA_029054965.1 Eubacterium sp. | reverse complement strand
TGTCAACATACTATATTCGTATTGACAAATCAGATTAAATGGTAGATAATGTTTCTGTATATTTTAGTAGTAAAGGACATTTCAGCAATGAGCAAAAACACAATAAAAATGCCCCTTTGGGGACCCTATTCAAAAAAATATATGGGACTTTCAAAAATTATAAAGGATATGGAGGATGTGGGTGCAAGGTTTGATTTTTCCGTTCATCCCACACTGTGGAACAGCTCCACTCCCGTACCTAATGTTACGGTTCCGTCAAATTATCACCTGTGGCACTGTGAAAGTGATTATACTTTCTATTCATACAGATATGAGCTTATGTGGAAGGATCAGGTGTATGCAGACATTTCTTTTTCAAAAATAGAGGATAATTCATTTCTGATGAGATGTGAGTTTTTCAATAATACTCCTCTTTCGCAGAATTGTATACTTAATCTGTTTTCATCACTTGAATTTCCTTATCCGACATACTGCAGGGTGAATGCACCTGATAATGCAGTAATAAAATCAGCAAATGATTATGAGGAGTATGTATATAATACTCCACGTCCTTGGGATGAGGAAAATCCTGATGGTATGTTCAAGGGTATGTTTGTTGATAAGGATTTCTATCTTGGCAAGGGTCTTGGTGACAGGTGCGAAAACTATCACGTCCACTTCCTTAATCTTCAGCCTTTCGGATGTGAAAAGGGTGACATGGTGTCATATAAGCTTGACAGCGGCAGCATAAAAAATCCTGTTATTGCAGTAAGATATAAGACAGTTACTGATGGAAATGCCGAATTTATGATGAACGGCGAAAGGGTTGTTTTCAAAAACAGCAGTGAGCTCGCTTTTGCATACTTGCCGTATATGAGTGAGTTTTCACTTGAAAGTCTTGGTACAGCAGGTATTGAGCTTGATTTCCTGGCTGTTATTGATGAAGCTGACAAAAACAAGCTGACAACAGACTATGTAAGCTTCCCGTATACACCGCAGATTGAAACAGAGAAATGCGGCAAGGGTCATCTGACAAAATTAAGCTATGACGGCGTATCATCACCTTTTTATGTTCTTACACATAATGAGCATACAAGAGAGCGTGTACTCGAATCGGGCTCTCTTGAGGATGCACTGATTAACCGACTTTCAAATGGTGATCATACATATGATGATCTGGCTGAAACCTTTTCAAAATCCTTTGAAAGAAAGCACAGTGATGAGGGCCTTTTCCAGAATACTCTGATTAAATCCATATTTATTGAGCCGAACAGTTCTCATATTGAATATGCAGTTCTGTCAAATGAAAAGCCTGAACCGCTGACCGATGCTGAATACGAGGATATTTACAATAAAGCTAAAGCGAATATCAGTGCTGACGGATATAACAAGGCAGGCGAAAAGTACACACTTTCAACAGAAATTCTGCGTTCTACACTTTTGACAAATGTTGTTTATCCTGTTTACCGTCACGGTGAAAATGTTATTCACCATGCTCCGGGTAAACGCTGGGACAGCTTCTATACCTGGGACAGTGGCTTTATAGGTATGGGCTTACTGGAGTTTTCTAATGACTTATGTCAGTATGCACTCGATATGTATCTTTGTGACGAAAGCAACAAGGATTTTGCATTTCTGCTTCACGGCTCACTGGTTCCTACTCAGTTTGTTGAGTATCTTGAGCTTTTAAAGAGAACTGAAAACAAGGAAAAGCTTGAATTCCTTTATGATAAAATTAAGCTTTACTATGAATTTCTACGCGGAAGAAATCACGCATCAACCGTTGCTAAGTTCAATAATGGTCTTTTAACAACATATGACTACTGGTATTCACACTGCGGTATGGATGACTATCCTGCTCAGGTTGAGATGATGAACAGAAGGTCACAGAAATACACCTGTCCTTGCCTTTCAACAGCACAGATTATCAGATCAGGAAAGATTATGAAAATGGTTGCCGCTTCACTTGGCAGAGCCGATGATATTAAGATTTATGATGCCGATATCGAATATTCAACAAAGGCACTTAATGAGCTTGCCTGGGATGAGGAAAGCGGATATTTCGGCTATACCGAATATGATGAGAACGGTAATGTTAAAGGCATTATGCGCACCGAGGACGGCGAAAACTTCAACAAGGGTATGGACGGTGTTTATCCGATCGTTGCAGGTGCAGTCAGCGGTGAAAGAAAGGCAAGGCTGCTTGAACACATCAAAAATCCAAATGAAATGTGGTCACGTGCAGGTGTTTCTGCTGTTGATATGTCAGCCTCCTATTATTTTGATGACGGCTATTGGAATGGCAATGTTTGGATGAGCCATCAGTGGTATATCTGGAAAACCATGCTTGATAACGGTGAAACTGATTTTGCTTTCGATATTGCAAATACTGCTCTTGATATGTGGAAGGCTGAAACCGATTTCACATACAATACATATGAATGCTTCGGCATTGCCACAAAGCGCGGCGGCTGGTTCCATAATTTCGGCGGTCTTTCTGCTCCAATCTGTATCTGGGCTAACGCTTATTACAGACCGCAGACCGTTACAACAGGCTTTGATTTGTGGACAGATTATCAGAAGACAACTGAAAACAGTGCTGAAATTTCCTTTAAATATTTTGGTGATAACGATAAGTACAGTCTGATTGTTACATTAAGTGATAATTTTGATTATAAGGTTTATCTTGACGGAAGAGAAATTGATTTTGCTGAAAGGAATAAAGGCTCGCTTGAAATCACTTTAAGCGGTGATATTAAATCAGGTGTGCTTGAAATAAAAGAGGGGTAAAAATATGGCAGATAAAATTTACGGAAGTAATAATGAGCCGCTTAAAATTCAGTTTATTACCGATACTCATTATTACTCAAGAAAAAACGGTACACAGGGCAAGGCTTATGAAAAGGACGAGTCCAAGTCACAGATGGTGGTTAAGGACAGTGACCTTGTATTAAAAAGAGCATTTGATATGCTTTGTGAGGATACGTCAACTGATATTGTTGTTCTGTCAGGTGACACAACACGAAACGGCGAGCTGACATCTCACGAGGAATTTATTGAAATGCTTCGGGATTTGAAAAAAAGAGGCAAGCGTGTTTATGTAATTACTGCTACACACGATTTCCGTCCGGGCGGTGTTTCAAAGGGCTTTGTCGGTGATGAGCAGATTGAAGTTCCTGCTGTTGAGGAAAGACACGATTTGTGGGATATGTATTATGAGTTCGGTCCGAATGAGGCAATTTCAACTCATCCTCATTCGCTCAGCTATGTTGTTCAGCTTGCACCGGGCTATCGCCTGTTTGCTTTGAATGACGATACCAACTATAAACCTGAGGGTGAGCGTGGCTCAGGCTACAGTGATGACTGTATGAAATGGATTATGGAGCAGCTTGAGGATGCCAAGGCAAATGATCAGTTTGTTATTGCTATGACACATCATCCAATGATTTCACCTTCACCGTTTTATTCAATTATCGGTAAGGGCGATATGCAGAGAAATCATGAAACTACAAGAGAAATCTTTGCTGATGCAGGCTTGCAGGTTATGCTCACCGGTCACACCCATGTACATAATATCGGCTATATTACAACGGAAAAGGGAAATCGCTTTTATGATATTGCCTGCGGTGCACTTATCGGCTGCCCGCCTGTAATGAGAAATGTTATTATTGACCCGAAGAATGCAAAGGTTGATGTTGATACTGTTTTTGTTGACAATGTTGAGGGTCTTGATACTGACGGAAAATCTTTTCCTGAATATATGAAGGGCTTTTTCTTTGGTATGATTGCCAAGGTAATCTGGGCAATGGGCAATGATATTGATGTGCTTGCAGATATGACCCCTGCCTTTTCAATCCCGGGCGAAAAGGTTAAAAAACTCGGCTGGTTAATTAAGCCAATCGGCAAATTCCTTAATAAGCTTACCTTCAAAAAAATCTGGAAGCTTTGCAAAAAGGAAAGCGGTTTGAAAAAATCAGATATAGAGGATATTAAGGATAACAG
>JAIDEF010000137.1 GCA_029054965.1 Eubacterium sp. | reverse complement strand
CTACAGACCGGTGATATAATAAAAAGCATTGACGGTATGCGTATTTATTCCACTAATGATATTTCAACAGGGCTGACAAGAAGCCCTGACGATACGGTTGATATGGTAGTTGACAGAAATGGTGAAACTATGAAGCTGTCCGTTACCTTTGCTACAGAGGAATATGAGGGAAAGCAGTATATTAATATGGATTTCTGGCTCAGGGGCGTACCTAAAACTGTCGGAAATGTTCTTCTTCAGACCTGCAGAGAAACAATGTCATATGCGAGAATGGTTTTTCTTTCACTGCATGATTTACTTGTCGGCAGGTATGGTATATCCGATATGAGCGGTCCTGTGGGTACTGTGTCGGTTGTAAGTACTGCAGTCAAAACCTCTATGAACTCAGTTCTCAGAATTATGGCACTTTTAACAATTAATATAGGTTTATTTAATTTGTTCCCGATTCCTGCACTTGACGGCTGGCGTCTGTTTGTGTTGATTGGTGAGGGTATTACCCGAAAAAAGCTGCCGCAAAAGGCGGAGTATTTGATTAATGCTGTCGGTCTTGCCGTATTGCTTTTGTTTATGTGTTTTGTGACCTTCAGCGATATTACAAAACTTGTTTAACTTTTTTATAGGTGAAAAATTATGGATAGAAGAAAAAGCAGAAAAATTAAGCTCGGAAACACTTATATCGGCGGTGACAGTGATGTTTTAGTACAGAGTATGCTCAATATTCCCGCAGGTGATATTGAAGGCTCTGTTGCACAGGCTAAGGAGCTTGCAGCAGCAGGCTGTCAGGTTATTCGCTTTGCAATCCCAAATGAGCAGGCGCTTGATTTGGTTGAACCTATTAAAAATGCTGTTGAAGTTCCGCTTGTGGCGGACATTCACTTTGATTACCGCCTTGCACTCGGTGCCGTTGAGCGAGGTATTGACAAAATACGTATTAATCCCGGCAACATCGGTGATGACAGCAGAGTAAAGGCTGTTGCCGATGCCTGCAAGGCAAGGAATATACCTATCAGAATCGGTGTTAATTCTGGCTCACTTGAAAAAGAAATACTTGCAAAATACGGCTCACCAACACCTGAGGCTATGGTTGCATCTGCTATGTATCACGCAAGACTGCTTGAAAAATTTGATTTTGAGGATATTGTTATTTCTATCAAATCATCAAATGTTGAAACAATGATAAATGCCTATGAGCTTGCGGCACAGGAGTGTGACTATCCGCTTCATCTTGGTGTTACTGAGGCAGGCACTGAAAGAATGGGTATTATTAAATCATCAATAGGCATCGGTTCATTGTTAACACGCGGTATTGGTGATACAATCCGTGTAAGCCTGACAGATGCACCTGTTAAAGAGGTGTTTGCAGCATTTGATATTCTGAAGGCAATAGGGCTAAAAAAAGACTGCCCTTATCTTATTTCCTGCCCCACCTGCGGCAGAACAAAGATTGATCTGGTCGGTCTTGCAAAGCAGGTTGAGGACAGACTGAGAGATTGCAAAAAGCCCATAAAGGTTGCAGTTATGGGCTGTATAGTCAACGGACCCGGCGAGGCTAAGGAAGCTGACATCGGCATAGCAGGCGGTGACGGCAACGGTCTTATCTTCAAAAAGGGCGAGATTTTAAGAAAAGTTGACGAAAAAGATTTACTTGAAGAATTAATGAAAGAAATTGAGAAATTATAATGGAAAGATTTTCAACATATTTTTCAAACTACATAGATGGCGATACACTGGGCTATATTGGAAATGGTGAAATTAATGCTCTGTCTGTTTCACGAAAAAGCAGGACTGTTAATATCGGTGTTTTATTTGACAGATTTATCAGCAGCGGCATTATTGAAAAGGCTGAAAAGCAGATTGCTTCAGCAATGGAGCTTAATAAGGTCACCATATCTCCGTCATTTCCGAAAAGCGAATTTTCAATCTCTTCTATTGAAAATATACTTGAATATGTTAAGCATGATTATCCTATGGCTAACGGATTTTTTGACGGTGCCGAGGCTGAAATTGAAGACAATGTTTTAACGGTATTCCTCAAAAAGGGCGGCAAAGAGGTGCTTGAGTCACAGAAAATTGACACTGCAATTGCAAAAGTCCTTTATAATATGTTCAAGGTGGATTTTGATATTTCATTGCTTGAGGTACAGGCCTTTGATATCGAGAAGGCTGTTAAAGAGGCTGTTGCTGAAAAGCATAAGGAGCAGGAAAAGGAACGTGAGGAAAAAGAAAGAAATATTGTTCACGAAATCTGGGATGATCTGCCGCTTTACAGAGATACCGTAAAAAACATTTACGGCAAGCAGTTAAAGGAAAAGCCAAAGGCTATTGCCGATGTATCAACCGAGGACGGCTACATAACTATATGGGGCGATGTGTTTAATATTGAGGAGAGGGAAACCAAGCGCGGCGGCAGCAAAATATTCAATTTTGATGTTACCGATTATACCTCATCAATCAGTGTTAAAATGTTTGAGGACAAGCGTATTATTGATCCGCTTGCCGAGAAATTAAATGAATTTAAAACAGTTGTTATAAGCGGAAATTATCAGTTTGACAGCTTTACAAATCAGTATGTTTTAAGACCATATTCTATTTCAGGTGTTACTAAGGTTGAAAAAATGGATAATGCTGAGGAAAAGCGTGTTGAGCTGCATCTTCATACCTCCCTTAGTGAAATGGACGGTATAACTGCTCCGAAAACACTTGTAAGCCGTGCAATAAAATGGGGGCATAAGGCAATTGCAGTTACCGACCATGGTGTCGTGCAGGCTTTGCCTGAAGCATATAATGCGGCAAAAGGCAAGATTAAGTTAATCCTCGGTATGGAGGGATATCTTGTTGATGATGAAAAATATCCGAACTTTATGGAGCTTAAGCTCAAGCAGTTTAAGCGTCATCATATTATTCTCCTTGTAAAAGAGGATACTTCACTTGATGAATCAATTCCCAAGGAGGAAAGAAAGTACGGCAGAAAAAATCTGTACGAGCTGATTTCATCATCAAATATAAAGACATATAAATCACGTCCGCTCATACCTAAAAGTATGCTGGCTGAAAAGCGAGACGGTTTAATAATCGGCTCTGCCTGTGAGCAGGGCGAGGTTTATCAGGCAATCATTCACGGTGAAAGTGATGATAAGCTTTTGGAGCTTGCCGCTTTCTATGATTACCTTGAAATTCAGCCAAACGGCAACAATGCATTTATGATTAGATCCAATAAGGAGCTTTATGAAAACATAAGAACTGACGAGGATTTAATCAATATTAATAAGAAAATTATATCTCTTGCAGATACGTTAAATAAGCCTGTGGTTGCAACGGGTGATGTTCATTTTCTTGATGAAAAGGATGCTAAGTTCAGAGCAATCATTATGGCATCAAAGGGCTTTGATGATGCTGACCAGCAGGCACCTCTTTATTTCAAGACCACTGATGAAATGCTTGAGGATTTTGCATGGGCAGGGGAAAGAGCAAAGGAATTTGTTATTGATAATCCAAATAAAATTGCAGATTCCGTTATGGATAATATTCCGCCTATTCCGCCCGGAACTTTCCAGCCTCACATTGACGGTGCTAATGAGGAGTTAACGGAAAAGTGCTGGAATATGGCTAAGGATTTATATGGTGACCCTGTGCCTGAATATGTTGCTAACAGATTGCAGCGTGAGCTTGATTCCATTATCGGTCACGGCTTCGGTGTGCTTTATGTTATTGCTAAGCGTCTTGTTGAGGAGAGTGAGCGAAACGGCTACCTTGTTGGCTCCCGTGGTTCAGTAGGCTCGTCACTTGCCGCACATTTCGGCGGCATATCTGAGGTTAATCCGCTGGCACCTCACTATTACTGCAAAAATTGTAAGCACAGCGAATTTTTCCTGCACGGTGAATATGGCTCCGGCTTTGACCTTCCTGCTAAAAATTGTCCGAACTGCGGCACTCCGATGAAGCGTGACGGTCACGAAATCCCATTTGAAACCTTCCTTGGCTTTGATGGTGATAAGGAACCCGATATCGACCTCAATTTCAGCGGTGAATATCAGTCACGCTCACACAGATACACTGAGGAGCTGTTTGGCAAGGAGTATGTGTTCAAGGCAGGTACTATGGCAACAGTTGCTGATAAAACAGCATATGGCTATGTTATGAAATATCTTGACGAACGCGGTCTTGCAGGTACTACCCCGAAAGCAGAAATCGGCAGACTGGCTGTCGGCTGTACGGGAATCAAACGAACTACCGGTCAGCATCCGGGCGGTATGGTTGTTGTGCCTGATAAATATACGGTTGAGGATTTTACACCGATTCAGTATCCGTCAAATGACGAGAAAAAGGGTACTTACACAACACACTTTGACTTTAAGAATTCACTTCACGATACCTTGCTGAAGCTTGATGAGCTTGGACACGATAATCCTACACTTTATAAATATCTTGAGGATTCAACAGGTATTCCCGTTATGGATGTTGATTTGGCAGACCCCAACCTGTATAAGCTGATAACATCCACCGAGCCTATCGGTGTTTCACCCGAGGATATTGACTGTGTAACAGGTACACTGGCAATCCCTGAAATGGGCACACCCTTTGTTATCGGTATGCTTACCGAAGCACAGCCGAAAACCTTTGCGGATTTGCTGCAGATTTCCGGCTTGTCCCACGGCACGGATGTTTGGCTGGGCAATGCACAGGAGCTTATTCAGAACGGAACCTGTACAATTTCCGAGGTAATCGGATGCCGTGATGATATTATGACACACCTTATTCACGTTGCTGACAAGTATGAGTCTGAAACCGGCAAGGAGTCGCCTTTGTCTAAAAAGGACTGCTTTAAAATTATGGAGTATACCCGTAAGGGAAAGGCTCCGAAGGAGCTTCCGCCATATGAGGAGGCAATGAAAACCATCGGTGTTGAGCAGTGGTATATAGATTCCTGTTATAAGATTAAGTATATGTTCCCTAAGGCACACGCAGCGGCATATGTTATTGCGGCACTGCGTCTTGCATGGTATAAAATTTATTATCCTATCCATTTTTATTCTGCTTATTTCACGGTTCGCGGCGGTGCTATTGATGCTGTTGCTGCGGTGGAGGGTAAGGCTGCAGTTAAGCGTAAAATGGAGGAAATCAAGCTTAAGGGCAATGACAAAACGGCTAAGGATGAAAGTACATATGTCGTTTTGCAGATTGTTATTGAAATGCTTGCAAGAGGTATTGAATTTTTACCTGTTGATATTTATAAATCCGATGCACGTATTTACCGTATTGAGGACGGCAAAATTCGTCTGCCCTTCGGTGCAATTGACGGTATCGGTGAGAATGCTGCAAATTCAATTGCCGATGCAAAGAATGACGGCAATGGTGAATTTATGAGCTATGATGATTTGATGGCAAGAGCAGGAATAGGCAGGAGCGTTGTTGATGCATTAAAAGCAGCAGGTGCTCTTGGTGATATGCCTGAATCAAACCAGATTTCTTTATTTTAATATAATATTAGACTTGACACAATTGTGTTAGTGTGGTAGCATATTAACACTCTACCACACTAAAGTATAATTGTCAGGGAGATTTAATAAATATGAAAAGATATTCAAAATTAACACCTCAGGGCAGCCGTGATTTGCTCTTTGAGGAATGTGATGACAGAAGGAGAGTTGAAACGGTTGTTTCAACTCTGTTTAAAGAAAAAAACTACAGAAAGGTTATGACACCGACCATTGAGTTTTTTGATGTGTTTGAGAGTGATAACCTTGGTATTGAACCTGAGGAAATGTACAAGCTCAGTGATAATCAGGGCAGAACAACCGTACTCAGACCCGATAATACTGCTCCTATTGCAAGGCTTGTTGCAACACGTCTTTCAAAAGAGGATTTACCTGTAAGGCTTTATTATAATCAGAATGTTTATGTTCGCAACAAGCAGCTTGCAGGCAGAACAGATGAAATTGAGCAGAGCGGTATTGAGTTAATAGGCGATGGAAGTATGAATGCCGATATTGAGGTTATATCAATGGCGAATGAGGCGCTCAAAAGAAATGAGGTCAACTCATATAAGATTGAGCTTTGTCATGCAGGCTTTTTCAATACTATTCTTAACAGGCTCAATGTTTCTGCTTCACAAAAGGCGGACATATGCAGCTTTATTGAAGGTAAGAATTATTCGGCTCTCGGTGATTTGCTTGATAAAATCGGTGACAGCAGGGAAGCACAGGTTATCAGAAAGCTGCCAAGATTATTTGGCGGTGTTGATGTTATTGACGAAGCTAAGGAGCTTTATAATGATGCGGAAGTAAACAAGGCTCTTGATTATCTTAAGGAGATTTATGAAAGACTCTGTGAGCTTGGCTTTGGTAATGACGTTCTTATAGATTTAGGTCTTGTTAACCGCAGTAATTATTACACAGGTGTTATTTTCAGAGGCTATGCTCAGGGCAGCGGTGTAACCATTATTTCAGGAGGACGCTACGATAATTTAGTCGGTGAGTTTGGAATGGATGCACCTGCCATCGGTTTTGGCGTTAATGTTAATGCCTTGTGTGATGTTATGCGTGAGGAAATTAATGTAGACCGTCCTCTTCGTATTGCACTTACAAAGGGCAGGCTCGAAAAGTCCTCTGTGTCACTCTTTAAGACAATGGGTCTTGATACAGCCGAGCTTGAAAATAAGGGAAGAAGATTAATACTTCCTGTTGGTGATTATGAAGCTGTTCTTTCAAAAGCACCTGATGTAATAACTTATGTTGAGCATGGAGTCTGCGATATCGGTGTTGTGGGCAAGGATACGATTGCAGAGCACGGCAATTCTTTTTATGAGGTTATTGATCTTGATATAGGTAAATGCAGATTTGCTCTTGCTTGTCCCAAGGGTACTGATTTCTTCTCAGGCTATAAGCGTAAAACAGTTGCCAGCAAGTATCCTAAGGTTGCAAATGAATATTTTAAATCCAAGGGTATGGATGTTGATATTATTAAAATCGAGGGCAGTGTGGAGCTTGCTCCGCTTCTCGGTCTTGCTGATGGTATTGTTGATATTGTTGAAACAGGCTCGACTCTTAAGGAAAATGGTCTTGAGGTGGTTGATACAATTATGCCGATTTCAGCAAGAGTTATTGTAAATATGGCTTCAATGAAGCTTCGCAAGGATGAGATTGAGCAGTTTTTAAATGATTTGGAGCTGGCATCAAAGGTTTAAGGAGAGCTGATATGAAAATTACAAAAGCAAACGGCAAGGCAGAATATGCCCTGATAGAAAATTTAAAAAAGCGTGCAGGTGAAACTGACCCTAAAATTGTTGAGATTGTAACAAATATAATCAATGCAGTTAAGGAGCAGGGCGACGAGGCTGTGCGCGAATTTACAGTGCGCTTTGACGGTTCTGTGCCAAAAAGAACAATTATTGAAAAGGATGAGCTTGATTCTTATCTTGATATAGTTGATGATGATTTTAAGCAGGCTCTTTATAATGCTAAGGAAAATATATATAATTTTCACCTTCGTCAGGCTCAGCAGTCATGGCTGAGAACTGAAGAAAATGGAGTTATTATGGGTCAGCGTGTTCGTGGTCTGCACAGGGTTGGTATTTATGTTCCGGGCGGAACTGCCGCTTATCCGTCATCAGTTTTGATGAATGCAATACCTGCTAAAATTGCAGGTGTTAAGGAAATAATTATGGTTACTCCTCCGGGCAAGGATGGCAGTCCTAATCCTGATATTATGGCTGCTGCCGCTGTTGCAGGTGTAGATAAGGTGTTCCTTGTTGGCGGTGCACAGGCAGTTGCTGCTCTCGCCTATGGTACTGAAAAAATACCGAAGGTTGATAAGATTGTCGGACCCGGCAACATTTTTGTTGCCACTGCCAAAAAGCTCCTTTATGGCGTTGTTGATATTGATATGGTTGCAGGACCGTCGGAAATTCTGATTGTTGCCGATAAAACTGCAAAGCCTGCATTTCTTGCAGCAGATTTAATGAGCCAGGCAGAGCATGACAAGCTGGCATCAGCTATTCTTTTAACTACATCAACTGATATTGCCAAAGCAACTGCAAGGGAAATTGACAGACAGATTAAGTTCCTTGAAAGGCAGGAAATTATTGCTGAGTCCCTTGATAAATTCGGTGAAATTATTGTTTGTGAAAATCTTGACCAGGCTATTGATTTTGCCAACGAGCTTGCACCTGAGCACCTTGAAATGTGCGTTGAAGAGCCATTAAAATATATAGGCAGGCTTGATAATGCAGGATCTGTTTTCCTTGGTAATTATTCACCTGAGCCGCTTGGTGACTATTATGCAGGCCCTAACCACGTATTGCCGACAAGCGGAACAGCAAGATTTTTCTCTCCGCTTTCAGTTGACAGCTTTATTAAAAAGAGCAGCTTTATTTACTATAATGAGGCTGAACTTCTGAAGGCTAAGGATGATATTGTCAAGCTTGCTGATACTGAGGGCTTGACTGCTCACGCTAATTCGATTAAGGTAAGATTTGAATGAGATTTGATAAAAAATCTTTAACTTCATTAATCATTATATTTGCTGTTTTGCTTGCTCTTGTGGGCGTTAAGGTTTTTAACGGTGATGTTGATGATAATAAGCCTGCAAGTATTAAAATTCCCAATAATGACGGACAGCTTGCTGTCCACTTTCTGGATGTCGGTCAGGGTGACAGTGCGTTTATAGAGCTTCCTAATGGGCAGTGTATGCTCATTGATGCATCCGTCAGCAGCTATGGTGATAAAATTGTTGAAACAATTGAGGGGCACGGCTATACAGAAATTGATTATCTTGTTGCAACACATCCCCACGCTGACCATATCGGCGGTATGACTGATGTTGTTGAAAGCTTTGAAATCGGTGAAATTTATATGCCAAAGGCATCCTCAACGAGTAAAACCTTTGAGGGACTTTTAACTGCAATTTCAGATAAAGGCTTGCACATTGATACTGCAAGTTCAGGCGAAACAATCTATTCCGACAGTGAAGTGCAGATAGATGTTTTAGCACCTGTCAGTGAAAGCTATGATGACACAAATAATTATTCTGTGGTTGTAAAAATCACATATGGCAGTAATTCTTTCCTGTTCACAGGTGATGCAGAGGCGCTTTCCGAAAATGAAATGCTCGATTCTTGTTATGATGAGCTAAATGCGGATGTGCTTAAGGTCGGACATCACGGCAGCAGCACGTCAAGCAGTGATGAGTTCCTGCAGGCAGTTAGTCCGAAATATGCAGTGATTTCCTGTGGTGCAGGCAATTCCTATGGCCATCCACATACTGAAACAATCAATAAGTTTAAGGATATGGGCATTGATTATTACAGAACAGATATTAATGGCACTGTCACAATAAGCTGTGACGGCAATGGTAATTATGATATAGAGTGTGAAAATGAACTGGATAATTGACAGAATAGAAAATAATACAGCCGTTTGTGAGGCAGGTGACATTATGGTTAATGTGCCCTTGTCAGTATTACCTGAAGGTGCTTCAGAGGGTGATGTTATTACTCTCTTTATTGATAAAACACAAACTGCTGAAAGAAAAAATAAAATAAATAATTTAATGAATAGTCTTTTTAAGTAATAAAGAGAAATTTTCCGATTTTAACTGAGGTTAGGACTGCTCTTTATTGCCTACGGATTGAGGTGTCAGAATGAGAACTGCTAAAATTGAAAGAAATACTAAGGAAACACAAATAATTGTTGAACTTAATCTTGACGGCGGAGAGGTTGAAATATCCACAGGTATTGGCTTTTTTGACCATATGCTTACAGCCTTCGGCGTTCACGGCGGCTTTGGATTAAAGGTTAATGTTAAGGGTGATTTAGAGGTGGATACTCACCACACTGTTGAGGATACAGGTATTGCGCTGGGTATGGCTTTTAAGGAAGCACTTGGCAATATGGGCGGCATTGTCCGCTACGGCTCATTTTCTATCCCTATGGATGAGGTCCTTGCCGAATGTATTGTTGACATATCAAACCGTCCGTTTTTGGTGTTCAAGGCATCCTTTGAGCAGGAGCTTTGCGGTGATTATGAAACCTGTGTTACAGAAGAATTTTTCAGAGCCTTTGCTATGAATGCCTGTGTTACACTTCACATTCGTGTGCCATATGGTGCAAATGCTCACCACGAGATTGAAGCAATATTCAAGGCAGTTGCACATTCTATGAAAATTGCCGTGGCTAAAAATGATGACGGCTCAGTTTTATCTACAAAAGGAGTACTTTGATGATTATTTTTCCCGCTATTGATATTATCGGCGGCAAGCCTGTAAGACTTTATAAAGGTGATTTTTCAACAGCCAAGCAGGTTGCAGGTGATGCACTTGAAACTGCTGAAGGCTTTGCTAAAGCTGGCTGTCAGTGGATACATATGGTTGACCTTGACGGCTCGCTGAAAAAGGAGCCTGTTAATGCTGACACCTTTATTTCCGTCGCTAATGAAACACCGCTCAAGGTTGAGCTTGGCGGTGGTATAAGAACTATGAAGGATATTGATTTTTATATTAATAGAGGCATAAGCCGAATTATATTAGGCTCTGTAGCTTTGAAAAATCCACAGTTAGTTGAAGAGGCTGTAAAGGAGTTCGGCTCTGCAATTGCTGTCGGAATAGATGCTAAGCAGGGCTATGTTGCAACAGAGGGCTGGGTTGAAGGCAGTGATGTTTATTTTACTGACCTTGCAAAAAAAATGGAGGCTGTCGGAGTTAAAACAATTATCTTTACCGATATTGGTAAGGATGGAACGCTTTCAGGTCCTAATCTTGAACAGCTTGTTGAAATCAATAATGCTGTATCCTGTGATATCACTGCATCAGGCGGTGTTACAAGTATCGGTGATATTTTAGCTTTAAGAGATAAAAAGCTTTATGGTGCAATATGCGGAAAAAGTATTTATGAACGCACACTTGATTTAAGAGAGGCAGTGGAGGTTTGCAAATGATTGACATTGAAAAATATTTTAAAAAAGCAGATTTAATCCCTGCCATTATACAAGAGGATTCCACAGGCGAGGTGTTAATGCTTGCCTATATGAACAGGGAGTCAATGCAAAAAACACTTGAAACAGGCTACACCTGGTTTTGGTCACGCTCAAGACAGGAGCTCTGGAATAAGGGTGCAACCTCCGGTCATCTGCAGAAGATTGTTTCAATCCACGGTGACTGTGATGATGACACACTTTTAATTAAGGTTATTCAGACAGGCGCTGCCTGCCACACAGGCAGCCATACCTGTTTTTTCAATAAAATTGAGGGAGAATTTTAATGGATTATATCAGAAACGATTATCAGACAATCCTTGACAGAAAGAGTGCAAAGGAAGAGGGCTCATACACCTGTTATCTTTTTGAAAAGGGAATTGATAAGATTTTAAAAAAAATCGGCGAGGAGTCAACCGAAATGGTTATCGCCGCTAAAAATGGTGTCAAGGAAGAAACCGTAGGTGAAATATGTGATTTGATTTATCACACACTTGTTATGATGGTTGATCAGGATATTACAATAGAGGACGTTGAGGAAGTGCTCAGAAAAAGAGCCGAAAAGGCGGGCAATCTTAAGCAGTTTCATCAGGTGGATAAGAATTCATAATGTCACACAGTAAATGGATAGTTGCCGATGCTGATAAGGAAAAGGCATCGGCTCTTAGTGAAAAATTAAATATTGACCCTTTGATTGCCTTTCTTCTGGTGTCAAGGGGGATTGATGATGAGCTGAGTGCATCATCATTTTTATATGGCTCAGATACATACACATCACCATATTCATTAAAGGATATGGATAAGGCAGTTGCAAGAATCAATCGTGCGATTGATAATGATGAAAAAATTTGTGTTTACGGTGACTATGACTGTGATGGTGTGACTTCAACGGCATTGCTTTTCTCACTACTTGAAAGTCTTGGTGCAAATGTTGCCTATTATATACCAAACCGACTGACAGAGGGCTATGGTATGAATATGAGTGCCATAGAAAAGATTAAGGCACAGGGCACAGATTTGATTGTAACTGTTGATAATGGTATATCAGCAATAAATGAGGCGGAGTATATTTATTCCCTTGGTATGGAGCTTGTTGTTACAGACCATCATCAGCTTGGCGAAAAAATGCCGAGAGCTGAGGCGGTTGTAAATCCCCACAGACCGGATAATGATTTGAAATTCAGGGATTTTGCAGGTGTCGGCGTTGCCTTCAAGCTTGCCTGTGCTGTCTATGATGGTGAGGTTGATGAGCTGATTGAGCAGTATGCAGATTTAGTAGCAATAGGTACAATCGGTGACGTTGTTCCGCTGAGGGATGAAAACAGAAGCCTTGTGAAGGCAGGGCTTGATCTTATCAACTCTGATTCAAGAATAGGAATTGCAGCACTTAAAAAGGCTGCAGGCGCTGATGACAGTGTCAATGCAGTCAATATCGCATTTCAGCTATGTCCCCGTATTAATGCTGCCGGAAGAATGGATGATGCTGCAAAGGCTGTTGAGCTTTTAATATGTGATGACTATGAGGATGCGCAGTTCAAAGCCTCACAGCTTGATGTTGAAAATGCTCATAGACATACTGTTGAATCTAACATTATTGAAAGTGTATGTGAGCAGATTGCAGAAAATCCGAGTCTTGCGGATGACAGAATTATTGTTGCTGCAGGTGAAAATTATCATTCAGGCGTTATCGGTATAGTGGCATCAAATATCAGCAGTCTGTACGGCAAGCCGGTTATAATTTTCAGTATTAATGATGAGGGCGAAGCAGTCGGTTCAGCAAGAAGTGTTGAAGGCTTCAATATCTTTGATGCAATAAATAGCTGCAGTGATCTGCTTACCCATTTCGGAGGGCATCCTCTTGCGGCAGGCTTAGGTATTATGAGTAATGACATTGATTTATTCAGAGAAAGAATTAATGCCTATGCAGCAGATACTTTTCCTGTTATGCCTGCAAAAACCTTAACTCTCGATTGTAAGCTGTCACCTTTTTATCTTGATATTGATTTAGTTGATAATCTGACTTTACTTGAGCCGTATGGTGCAGATAACAGTCAGCCGGTATTCGGGCTTTTCAATATGGAGCTCGTGTCGGTTACGCCTATCGGTGACGGCAAGCATATAAGATTTGAGGTTACAAAAAAGGGTAAAACTCTTCGTATAGTCAAGTTTCAGACAACAGCGGAGGAGTTCCCATATTCAGCAGGTGAACATATTGACATTGCTGTAAGGCTTTCAAAGAATTATTTTAAAGGTAAGTATTATCTTTCAATACAGGCGGCAGATGTCCGCAGAAACGGTATTGATGATAATAAGTATTTTGCAGAAAAGGCAGATTACGAGCTTTTTAAGCTCGGCAATAAAAATAAAACAGATATTTATCCGAGCCGTGAAATCTGCTCGGTAATATATAGATTTCTTAAGCAAAAGGGCGGTTATACCTACACCCTTGATGATTTATATTTTGAGCTGGGGCAGAGCGTTACATATGGTCAGCTTTGCTTTACTCTTTCTGCATTCGAGGATGCAGGGCTTATTAACCGCGGCAGTTCAATAACTTTAAATAATCCAAGCGGTAAGGTGGATTTGGAAAGCACAAAAACGCTCACCGCCCTGAAGGGAAGGATTTAAGTGATAGAAACCGATAAAGAATATGATATGGATTATGACGATGGTTTTGACTCCTTTTTTGAGGAGATAAAGGCATCGAAATATTATGATGTTGATAAAATTGAAAAAGCATATAATCTTGCCTTCAGTGCCCATAAAAATCAGAGGCGCCGTTCAGGTGAGCCTTATATTATGCACCCTGTTGCAGTAGCCAAAATACTGTTTAAGCTGGGGATGGATAATGAATGTATTATTGGTGCACTTCTGCATGATGTTGTTGAGGATACTGAGTATAATCTTGATTATATCAAGGCAGAATTCAGTGATGATGTTGCACTTCTTGTTGATGGTGTTACAAAGCTGGGTCAGATTCCGCTTTCAAGCCGTGAGGAAGTACAGGCGGAAAATATCCGTAAAATGTTCATTGCTATGAATGAGGATATCAGGGTAATTATTATTAAGCTTTGCGACAGACTTCATAATATGAGAACTCTTGAGCATATGCCCCCCCATAAGCAGAGGGAAAAAAGTCTTGAAACTCTTGAGATTTACGCACCGATTGCTCATCGCCTTGGTATTAGACCGATTAAAGAGGAGCTCGAGGATTTAGCGATATTCTATCTTGACCCTATTGCATATAAGGAAATAGAAAAAAATCTTTCTATGAAAAAGGAGCAGGGTGAAAAATTTCTTAAGGAAATCACTGAGCAAATAGGTGATAAAATTACACCTATTATGGATAATGTCAAGATTTTTTCACGAGTTAAATCCGTTCACGGAATTTTCCGTAAGGTGTATATCAAGGGCAAAAATTTTGAGCAGATTTTTGATATTTACGCAGTCAGAATTATTGTTGATTCGATGATTGACTGTTATAATGTTCTTGGTATTGTTCACGATATGTTCCAGCCTTTGCCCGGCAGATTCAAGGATTATATCTCAATGCCTAAGCCGAATATGTATCAGTCACTTCATACAACAGTGCTTACAAAATCGGGAGTGCCATTTGAAATACAGATTCGTACCTGGGATATGCATCGTACTGCAGAGTTCGGTATTGCTGCTCACTGGAAGTATAAGCTTGGCAAGGGCGGTAAGGACGGAATTGATGACCGTCTTGAATGGATTCACAGAATAATTGAAAATGATAATGAAAGTGATAATCCTGAGGAGCTTGTTTCTACTATCAAGGGTGATTTGTCTGCAGAGGAAGTATTTGTTATGACCCCTAAGGGCGATGTCAAATCATTGCCAAAGGGTGCAACTGTTATTGACTTTGCTTATGCAATACATTCTGCTGTTGGCAACAAAATGGTCGGTGCTAAGGTTAACGGCAGAATTGTTAACCTTGACTATAAGGTTAAGACAGGTGAAATTGTTGAAATTTTAACATCTAATCAGCAGGGCAAGGGCCCATCGCGTGCCTGGCTTAATATTGTTACAACAGGCGAGTCAAGAAGTAAAATTCGTGCCTGGTTCAAAAAGGAAAAGCGTGACGAGAATATTATTCAGGGTCGGACCGAGGTTGAGCGTGAGCTGAAGCGAAACTTTATTCGCCTTGAAGCAGGCGACTATGAAAAGTTTGTCGCTAAAATTGCCGACAGACAGCATTTTGAAAATATCGATGATTTTTATGCTGCAGTGGGCTATGGCGGTATTCAGATGACAAGGCTGATGCCCGGTATTAAGGATGATTATAACCGTAACTGGAAGCCAAAGGATACACAGCCGCCAAAGCCTGTTATTCAAAATGATTTTAAGGAAACTCAAAAAAGCACCAATGGCATTGTTGTTGAAGGCATTGATAACTGTCTTGTCAAAATGGCTAAATGCTGTTCACCGATTCCGGGTGAGGAAATTATAGGCTTTATCAATCGTGGTACAGGCCTGACTATTCACAGGCGTGACTGTGTAAATGTTCCTCTTGATCCTGCACTTTCTCCTGAGCCTGCAAGGTGGGTTAATGCACATTGGGACGGCAGTGTTAAGGTTGAAGCAAGATCGACAATTGATGTTTATGCAATTGACCGTGATGGTGTTGTTCTTGATATTACTACAAAAATGGCAGGTGCACACGTTAAAATTCATTCAATTAATGCCCGTCCGATTAATGAGGGCAATTGTTTAACCACAATGACAATCTCCGTCAATTCAAGAGAGCATCTTGAAAGTGTTTCAAAGCTGCTGAAAAAGGTTGATGGTGTATATCACATAGAGAGAAGCGGTAATATATGAAAGCAGTAATTCAAAGAGTAAAGCACGCAGGTGTTACAATTGATAATGTTAAGGTAAGCTCTGTTGATAAGGGCTTCCTTATACTGCTCGGAGTTGAGCAGGGGGACACAAAAGCAGATGCTGACAAGCTGGTGAAAAAAATACCGGTGCTCAGAATATTTGAGGATGAAAATGAAAAAATGAATTTATCCTGCCTTGATGTTGATGGTGAAATTCTTGTGGTCTCACAGTTTACATTATGTGCGGACTGTTCGCATGGCAGGCGTCCGAGCTTTACAAAGTCAGCACCTCCTGCAGAGGCAGAAATGCTTTATGAGTATTTTGTTGAAGAACTAAAAGCAGCAGGAGTTAAAAAGGTTGATACAGGTCGTTTCGGTGCTGATATGAAGGTTGATTTGCTAAATGACGGGCCTGTTACAATTATTCTTGACAGTAAGGATTTGAAATAATGATTAATGTTAAATGTGCCGTTTTCGGCAGACTTGATAATAACTGTTACCTGATAACTGATGAAGAAAGCGGAAAATCTGCATTGATTGACTGTACTGATGACAGTGAAAGAATGCGTGAATTCATCGGTGATGCTGATTTGAAATACATTCTTTTAACACATGGTCATTTTGACCACATCGGCGGTGTTAAAGGTATTAAGGAGATTACGGGGGCAGAGGTTGTTATTTCTAAAGAGGATGCACCTATGCTCGGCTCAGGCAAGCTTAGCCTTGCCGCCTTCTGTGGTGAGCATCATATAAGTTCATCGGCAGATATAGAGGTAGCAGATGGTGATACAATTACGCTTGGTGACAGTGAAATAACGGTAATATCAACCCCGGGGCACACCAAGGGCGGTGTCTGCTATGTCTGTGATGACAAGCTGTTTACAGGTGACACGCTGTTTTATTGTAGCTGCGGCAGAACGGATTTCCCCGGCGGCTCAGGCAGTGAAATTATTGACAGTCTAAAAAGACTTGCTGATTTAGAGGGGGATTACTCTGTCTATCCCGGTCATGACAAACAGTCATCTCTTGATTTTGAAAGAAAAAATAATCCATATATGAACAGGTAATTATATGATTTTAAAGGTGATTAATCATCAGCTTCAGTTTGATATGAAGAATATCTGCACCGTATTTTTTCCTTATGAAAAAATAAAGGCAGACGGCGATGAGAATATTGTTGTTATAACTGAAAGGTGCGAAAATATGCTTTCAGTAGATGCAAAGGTTTATGACAAGCATTTGAAAAAAACACATATATTGGCAGAAGGCGAGGATATGGCGGTTGCTATGTCCGTTTTGCTTTATTCTGTTTTGAGTGAGCTTATGGGTTATGAGCCTCCTTGGGGTATTCTTTTTGGTGTAAGACCTGCTAAGCTTATGCACAGACTTTGCGGTGATATGGGTCTTGATCATGCAAGAGATTATTTTTTAAACAGCTTTCTTGCAAAAAAAGACAAAACGGCATTAACCCTTGAAGTGATGAAGCATGAAAACGAGGTTATAGCTCTTTCAAAGGAAAATTCCTTTTCACTTTATGTTTCGATTCCGTTCTGTCCTACACGGTGCTCCTATTGTTCATTTGTTTCTCATTCCATTGAACGTACACAAAAGCTTATGGCTCCTTATGTTGATTTGCTTTGCACAGAGCTTGAGGAAATCGGGAGAATTTCAAAATCTCTTGGCTTGAGGCTTGAAACAATCTATTTCGGCGGCGGTACGCCTACAACGCTTTCGGCTGATTTGTTAATTAAATTATTTAAAACTATTGAGAATAGCTTTGTTTTGTCAACACTGCGTGAATATACTGTGGAGGCAGGCAGACCTGATACTGTCACAGAGGACAAGCTGCTTGCACTTAAAGCTGCAGGCGTATCAAGAATAAGCATAAATCCTCAAAGCTTTAATGATGAGGTGCTTGAGGCAATAGGCAGACGTCATACAGCACAGCAGACGGTTGATGCCTATAATCTTGCCCGTCAAATCGGCTTTGATAATATTAATATGGACTTTATTGCAGGCTTGCCCAAGGACAGTATTACATCATTTAAAGCAAGTATTGACAAGGGCATTGAGCTGGGTGCAGAGTCAATTACCGTACATACGCTTGCATTAAAATCAGCAGCCTATATGGTGACACGTGATATGACCTTTGATTTGACGGACAGACTTACAACCGCTGATATGGTCAATTATTCCAATGCTGTGTTGTCTGACAGCGGATATTATCCATATTATATGTACAGACAGTCAAAATCACTTGGCAATCTTGAAAATGTGGGCTGGTGCAAGCCCGGACTTGACTGCCTTTATAATGTCTATATGATGGATGAAACACATTCTGTTTTTTCAGCAGGAGCAGGAGGTGTAACAAGGCTTAAAAATCAGGAAAACGGTCATATAGAACGTATTTATAATTACAAATATCCATATGAATATATTGATGGTTTTGATGAGATTGTAAAGAGGAAAATGGGCATAACTGCATTTTATGGTGAATAAAAATTAATATATCTTAATTGTATTGCAAAATAATACTTTTTGTAATATAATTACAGAAGAGGTGTTTATATGGCTTTCAAATTCGGAGATACAGAGATTAATATTAATAATCCTAAGCTTGAGGAAATGCTCAACAAAACAAGGGGTGTTGCAGAAAGTCTTGGCAAAAGAAGTGCCGAGGGTATTGAGCTTAGCAAGAAAAAGATTGAGGCTCTTGATGCAAAAGCAAAGCTTGCGAAGCTTTATGAAAAATTCGGAGAACTGCAGTATAACAGTTATATCGGTGAAGAAGTCGACGATTCTCAGCTTGCAGGTATTGCTGCAGAAATTTCAGCAGTTAAGGATAAGCTTGATTTGCTTAATGATGAGGTCGAGGAGCTTAAAGTAAAGCTCAGTACATCTGTTGCTGATATGGCACAGAAAACCCGTGAAGCATTTCAGAAGGATGCCGATACCGAATCTGCCGAGGAGGCTGAGATTGAGGTTGCCGGCAGCGATTCGGAATAAGACAGGAATATAAGATTAAAGAAGTTTAAAGGCAGTGTTATAATC
>JAIDEF010000136.1 GCA_029054965.1 Eubacterium sp. | reverse complement strand
ATACAGGATTGCTCGGAAGCACAAATCATACCGTTGTCAAATGTTTTGGAATGAATAATTGAGTTAACAGCCTTTAAAATATCAGCAGTTTCGTCAATGATTGCAGGTGTATTGCCGGCACCAACGCCGAGTGCAGGCTTGCCGCTTGAATAAGCTGCCTTAACCATACCCGGTCCGCCTGTAGCGAGGATAATATCAGCCTCTTTCATAACAAGGTTTGTCATATCAAGTGACGGTGCATCAATCCATGAAATGATGCCTTCCGGAGCACCTGCCTCAACAGCAGCATCAAGAACAATTTTTGCAGCGGCTGCAGTTGATTTTTTTGCTCTTGGGTGAGGGGAGATAATGATACCGTTTCTTGTCTTAAGAGCAAGAAGGGTTTTGAATATTGCTGTCGATGTTGGGTTTGTTGTCGGAATAACCGCAGCAATCACACCGATAGGGTCAGCAATTTTCATTGTGCCGTATGCCTTATCCTCTTCAATTACACCACAGGTTTTGGTGTCCTTGTATTTATTATAAATGTATTCAGCAGCATAGTGGTTTTTGATAATTTTGTCCTCAACAACGCCCATGCCTGTTTCCTCAACTGCCATTTTAGCAAGCGGAATACGTGCCATATTGGCAGCTTTAGCGGCAGCAAGAAAAATCTTGTCAACCTGCTCCTGTGTATAGGTTGAAAATTCTTTCTGAGCATTGCGGATTTTTACAAGCTCTGCTTCAAGCTTTTCAACACTGTCTATAATTTCTCTTGACATATCAGTTCCTCCATAAAATCAATTGTTAATTATTTAACAATGTGTTGTCATTATAATAATATCAATTATTGCAAAATGCAATATTTTTAGTTAAATTTCTGCATTTCTAATAAAAATGATAAATGTATCACAATGATTTTGTACATATTTTCTGTTGGATTTATACAAATTGTTAATTTTATAACAAACTCGTTCGCCAAAATAACGATTAGAAAAAATTTTTGAAAATTTTGAAATTTCTTGCAACACTTTGGCGTTTTTTTTTATACTTAATATATAGGTGGTGAAAATATGAACGAAAAACAACTTATACATTCATCCAGAAAGGGTGACAGAGAAGCGTTTGCAAAGCTGTATGGTCTGTATAAAGACAGGCTCTACCGTTATGCCTATTATCGGCTGGGTAATTCCTGTGATGCCGAGGATGCGGTTTGTGATACTGTACTTATGGCATTTGAAGAAATCCGTGATTTGCGAAAGGCTTCAGCTTTTTCTGCATGGATATTCAGAATGCATTATTCCACCTGTTCAAAATATGTTGCCAGGCAAATTGATGTGAGGGAATCTGCGAATATTGATGATTATGAAAATTCAGCTAAACTGTCAACAACGATCAACACTCTGTCAGCAGAGCTAAATGAAGGGCTGAATATTTTGACTGATCATGAACGTGAGGTTGTTTTACTGTCGGTTATTGCAGGGTTTAACAGCAGAGAAATTTCAGAAATTACAGGACTTACCGATGGCAGCGTCAGATGCAAGCTTTCGAGAAGTCTGGAGAAAATGAGGAATTTTTTGGAGTGATATTAAATGAAAAAAAATGATTTTGATTTTATAAAAGAAAAATTTGACAATGACGGTGTGAAAACTCCTGACAGTATAAGTGAAGAAGCAATTGTGCAAAAGCTGCCGACAAAAGTAAAGCTTTATCAGAAACCTAAATTTAAAAAGGCTGTCAGCCTGGTTGCCTGCTTCGCGCTGCTGATAGGTATACTGTCTTTTGCCCTGACTAAAGCAGAAAAGCCATTTGTATCCTATGGTATAGCAGAAACAGAGATAAAAACTTCTGAAATTAAGGCTTTTGATAATTATAATAGTATTAGAAGAGAAATAAACAACTATTTGAGTGCTGAAAAACTTAAAGATATCCTTTATGGCTCATATTCAATGACCGGCGAATTAGCTACCGGTGGTTGGGACTATTCAGGTTCATTTGGCAAAACTTATGTTCAGGTTGATGGTGTTGATGAGGCGGATATTTTAAAAAATGACGGCAAATATATTTATTATCTTAATGAGCATAATATCATTTTTATTTATGAGGGTGACAGGCTTGTAACCAAAATAACGGATTTTGCTTATGAGAATTATGATACATCAGAGTATAATTATGAAGGTCATTATAATTTTCTAGAGCGTGTAGAAGATATGTTCGTTACCGATAACAAACTTGTTGTCAACACCTATTCACATTATGATAAAAATAAAGATGAAGACGTGTATACGTATTCCACAGTTTTTTTTACAAACAGCTATATATATGATTTATCGGATATTTCCAGTCCTAAGCTTTTAAAGAAATTTACCAACAGTGGAATGTACAGTACTTCCCGCCTGATTGATGATATACTTTATATTGTTTCAAATAAAAGTTTGGCATATTATTCAAACAAGTATAAAACCGAGGATTGCTATATATACGATGGTGAAAATGATGAGCTTACAGAAATCCCGGCAAGCTCAATTATGTACGGCGAAAATACAGCTTATGCAGATTGTGTGGTTATGAGTGCTATTAATATTAATACATTGGAAAGAAGTGCAGATACCAAGGCTTTCTTCGGATGCAATGCTTTTGATGTATATTGTAATCGAAACAATATGTATATTCCTTTGTATGGAACAGATTCTCAGATTGTAAAGATTGAGCTGACTGAAAACGAAATTAAATTTATCGCATCAGTAACAGTGAAAGGATATATTCATAATCAATTTTCAATGAATGAAAGTGACGGCTATTTCAGAGTTGCTACCAGTGATAAAAAAGGAAATAATTTATTTGTGCTTGACAATAAGTTAAATCTTGTAGGCAGTGTAACGGGCTTTGCAGAGGAAGAAGAAATTAAGTCGGTAAATTATATCGGCGATATGGCATATGTTATCACATATAAAGAAATTGACCCTCTGTTTGCAATAGATGTTTCAGACCCTAAAAATCCTGTTATCAAAGGCAGTCTGGAAATTACAGGCTTTTCAAGCCAGCTTGTTCCGATAGATGAGAATACTTTGCTTGGTATAGGCTATGAGGAGGGTGTAAAGCTTGTACTGTTTGATATAAGCAATCCGCTGGATTTAAAGGCTCTTGATACCTATGTTATTGCTGATTCATATTCTAATGCACAGTATGAGCATAAGGCTATAACCATAAACAGAGAAAAGAATTATTTAGCAATTGATTATTATGAAGATGATGAATATGGGCATGCAGTTAAAAACTGTGTTTTAGTGTTAAATACAGAAAATAAAAAAATTAATATACTTGAGGATTATGAAGTTGATTTGCTGAAAATAAATGAATATGACGACTGTAAGGTTGAAAGAACAACATATATCGGAGACACTCTTTATGTCCTTGATAGTATGGGAAATATTTATTCTTTTGAATATTAATATCCTAACAATTC
>JAIDEF010000135.1 GCA_029054965.1 Eubacterium sp. | reverse complement strand
ATATCGCACAGACTGTTAATGTTCTTCAGGCTGTTATTCTCACTGAGGGTGATAAAATGGTGCTTACACCAACTTATCATGTGTTTAAAATGTATAAGGAGCATCAGGAAAATACACTCATCGGTTCTTATATCACAAGCGATGATATTCAAAGCAAGGAGGCCGGCAGGAGCTTCCCTGAGCTTGTTGAATCTGCGTCAATTGATGATAATGGTATAATTTATTCTACAATCACAAACACCTCAGCATCAAAGACCAAGAAAATTAAATGTCAGATTGCGGACACAAAGGTAAAAAGTGTCAGAGCAGAAATCATCAGCGGCACCATTAATGATAAAAATGATTTTGACAATAAGGAGAATGTCATCATAAAAGAATTTAATGATTTCAGAAAGCTCAGTGACGGCTTTACTGCGTCAATACCGGCGTGCAGCGTTGTTAAGTTTGTTGTTGAAAAATAATGTCAGTATGTAAAAAATGCTTGCTCCTTGAGGCAGGGGAGAAAAAATCCTTTGTAGGAGTAAAGGATTATATAGATACGCTTGATAACAGCTTAAAGGTAAATGATGATTTGTATGAAAAACGGCTGTCACTTTGTAAAGAGTGTGATAATCTGATTTCGGGTATGTGCCTGAAATGCGGCTGTTATGTTGAAATACGGGCAATATTTAGAAATAAATCCTGTCCTGATTTCGATGACAAAAAGTGGTAGGAGGAAATGCTTTGCCTGAATTGGAAAGAGAAGGTCACAGATCAAGAATGCGTAATACATATATTCACGGCGGAATGGATAATGCTCCTGACCATAATTTGCTTGAATTATTTCTTTCGGTAATTATTCCAAGAAAGGATGTTAAGGAACTTTCTTATTCCCTGATTAACACTTTCGGTTCACTTGAGGGTGTTTTGAATGCAGACGTCAGAGATTTAATGCAGGTTAAGGGTATTGGCGAATCAACCGCAGTGGCAATTTCACTTATAAAAGATTTGTATAAAAGGGCTTCGCTGAACCGTAACTGCAGAATTAAATCCTTTAATAAAATTGAAGATTGCTTTGAATACTGCAGGAACCTGTTTGCTGCTAATGTTGTTGAAAATGCATATCTCATCACCCTTGATAATCTTAATAATATAATCAATTGTCACAGTGTAGGTGCGGGCAGTGCAAATCGTACTGAGGTTGATGATAAAAAGCTTGTTGCAACAGCGATAAGGGATAATGCGGTCAGTGTAGTTATTACACATAATCATCCTGATACAACAGCTAATCCGTCTGCACAGGATTTGAATTATTCAATCAAGCTGTCACAGATGCTTGAATTTGTAGGTATTAAGCTGCTTGACCATATTATTGTCGGC
>JAIDEF010000134.1 GCA_029054965.1 Eubacterium sp. | reverse complement strand
CACATCCTTATATATAAATATCCATTTATAATTATAAGTAATAGAATATTATAAATCAACTTATTTTGTATAAATACGTCGAACAATGTTTTTTTGATTGTAAACCTTAAATCAAATTTTAGTTGACAATGTTGAGCTTTAGTGGAATAATCTTCAAAAAGGAGGATTAATTATGTCTGAAGAAAATGCTAAAAAGAAAAAATTTAAAACGGTTGATATTGTTTATATAGGCTTGTTTGCGGCTCTGATTGCTGTGTGTGCATGGATTTCAATACCAATGACTGTATCCTTTACGCTTCAGACCTGTGCAGTCTGCCTTACTGCAGGATTGCTGGGCTGGAAGAGAGGTACACTTACTGTAATTATTTACATTCTGCTTGGTATGATTGGTCTGCCTGTATTTACAGGCTTTAAAAGCGGTATTGCTGCCGTGACAGGACCTACGGGCGGATATATTGTCGGTTTTATATTTACAGCACTGATTGTCGGCTTTGCTGCTGACAAGCTTGGCAAAAAGCTTTGGATGAATGTTATCTTTATGGCAATAGGCATTCTGGTTTGTTATCTGTTCGGAACAATCTGGTTTATGATTGCATATAAGGTTACATTTGCTTCGGCTCTGACTACCTGTGTTGTTCCGTTTTTAATTCCCGATGCAGTTAAAATTGCCGTTGCCGCCATTCTTGTAAACAGATTAAAAAAATTTGTTAAATAACAGAATTTCTATTGTAATAGCCTACGCCTTGTATTATAATATCAAAAATTAATTTTTAAGGAGTTCGGCTATGCATCTGTTAAAAATTGATAAGGAAAATTATATCGGTCAGGCAGATCCGTTTATTCTTGAATCAGGAGGAAGGTATTACATATACACTACCGGTCACGACGGTGTCTATGCTTATCATTCAGACGATTTGTTTGAGGGTTGGGAGTTTGTCGGCAGAGTAATGACTGTGCCTGATCATGAGGCTTTCTGGGCACCGAGCGTTATTGAGCTTGACGGAAAATTTTATATGTATAATTCAATTGAGATATATGATGATGAGCCTGATAAGGGCGGCCATAGGGGTGCAATGTTTGTTTCAGAGGCAGATAATCCTCTTGGTCCGTTTACAAATGCAACGCAGCTTCTTCATCCTTTTTCAATTGATTCACATGTTGTGAAGAATGAGGCAGGTCTTTTTATTTTCTATTCAACCAATAAGTTTGATGGCGACAGAATAGGAACATATATTGCTGTTGACAAAATGACAGACCCTTACCATGTTGAGGGTAATCCGGTAATGGTTGTTGAGCCTACACTTGATGAGGATATTTACAGACGTGACAGATATAAAAAGGGTCAGCACTGGCATACAATTGAAGGTGCGTTCTACTTTAAAGAAGGTGATTGGCAGTATGTAATGTACTCAGGTAATTGCTTTGAACAGCCAACATATTATATCGGATATGCACGTGCTAAAACTGACGAAACTGATTTAAGAAAAATTAAGTTTGAAAAATATCCTGATGAAAATACTTATCATCCTGTTATTGCAGCAAATGATTTTGAGGAGGGCACAGGTCACCACTCAATGATTAAAAAGGATGGTCAGTGGTATGCGGTTTATCACGCAAGAGATTATGATGACGGACTGAATGCCAGTGCATTTGATGCAAGAAATGCAAGAATCTGCAAGCTGAATGTTAAAGATGGTATTATTACTGCAGAAAGATATAAGGATAAAGTTTAATAACTAAAACAAAACACCATTGTGGAAACAATGGTGTTTTGTTATTTGTTACTGTTGTTTTCTTATGCTGATTTCACCGCTTCTGAGAACTGTGTGTTCACCGCTTTCAAGCTCAACCTCAAGCCCGCCTGTTTTATCAATAGCAATTGCTGTGGCAGGCGTTGCCTCTCCATTCTTAATAAATATGATTTTTTCGCCTATAACAAGAGAATGACTGCGGTAATAATCAATAAAGCTTTTGATATCGCCATTTGCAATTTTAACAAGCTCGTTGCATACCTCGGCAATCAAAAGACTTCTGTTGATTTTTTCATCAAGACTGCCTGCATTTTCGACCTCGTTGGGGAAATTATCTGTGTTTATATTTATGCCGATACCGACAATAACATTACTGACAATACCCTCTTCAAAATTAGTGATTGCTTCTGTTAAAATTCCGCAAATTTTTTTGCCGTCAAGATAAACGTCATTGACCCATTTGATTTTTGGCTTTTTGTCAGTTGTTTTTTCAATTGCTCTGCACACAGCCACGGCAGCAGCCGTAGTAGCGGTTACAGCATTTTGAAGCGGAAGGAGCGGATTTAAAGCAAGTGAGAAATAAACCCCTGTACCTGATGGTGAATAAAAGCTTTTTCCCTGTCTTCCTCTGCCGGCACTCTGCTGTTCGGCAACAACCAAAAACTCTCCTTTTCGACCTTCGGCAAGCAAGCGTTTGCAGCAGTTGTTGGTGCTGTCAACAATAGGATAATATATTACGTCAATATCATTTTTTATGTAACGCTTAATACTTGGTGCAGATATTATATTACCACTTTCAATGAGTCTGTAGCCTTTGTTTGTAACAGCATCTATTTCATATCCTTCACTAATAAGGCTTTTTATGCATTTCCATACAGCGGCACGGCTTTTTCCGAATTTTTTTGCAAGCTCCTCTCCGCTGATGTATTCTGTTGAATTTAACAGTGCAAAAATGATTTCATCCTTTAATAACATTGTTTACTCCTTGTTAAAATAAGTTTACAATTGCAGTAATATAAAGGTGCTGAGAGCTGCTGCTCAAAGCACCTGATATTTATTTTTTTATATAGAATATTGCTAAAGTTTTGGGACCGCAGTGTGATGATATTGTACAGCCGGCATCTGCTGTGATAACCTCGGTAAATTTATTTTTACCTTCAATTACACCCTTTGCAAAGCTGATTATTTCAGGATTTATATCACCGCTGTTGGCTATTACTACTCTTGCAGGGTCAATTTTGTTGATGTCCTTTAAGCTGTCACTGATATACTGCTTATAGACCAAATCAATTTTACCTCTGTATTTTTTTGCAACGTCAAGTCTGCCGTTTTCATCAACAGCTATGCTTGGCTTGATACCAAGCACATTTGCACTGAATTTTGCAACACCTGAGCATCTGCCGCCTTTATGCAGATATTCAAGATTGTTCAAAACAAATGTTGTGCTTACCTTTGGCACAAGTGAGTTAACACGGTTATAGATTTTTTTTGCATCAAAGCCCTTTTCTCTGAAGTCGCAAGCCTTTAAGACTAAAAGTCCCATTGCAGTACAAAGGCTCTTTGAATCTATACAGTAAACATCTTCAAATTCTGCCGCTGCAATACAGGCATTCTGATAGCTTGATGATATGGCAGAGCTTAAACCGATGTGAACAACAGCTTTGCCCTGTTCGGTAAAATCTTTGAAAACTGCACTGTATTGTGCCGGTGTTACGGCAGAGGTTTTGGGTAAATCCCCTGTCTTATTAACATAGGAATAAATGTCACGGGGGAAAATATCCACACCGTCTGAATATGATTTATCACCTAACAGAATAGATAAAGGCAAAATTGTAATATTATTTTTTTCAATAAGGTAATCGGGCAAATCACAGGTTGAATCTGCCGTAATCATAACTTTTTTCAAAATATCACTCTCTAAAACGGTAATTTATGACAGGATATAATTAATCCCGATTTTCACAAGATTATAGCATAAAGCCAAAAGTTAATCAACAAATATAGAAAAGTGTTTATTATTAGTTTATTATTTGCCGAAAATAATTTGAACTCTGCCGAGCTTATCACGGTCATAGGTTTTATCAAAATAAATAAACAGTTTATCATCTTTGACAGCAGCAGAATAGGATATATCATCCTTTCCGTCATTTACCATAATAGAAAATCTGCCTTCGTCAAGCTGCGTCTTGTCAAAGCTGAAGCCCTCTTTCGCAGTTATTGATACTCCATTTTGCGAGAAAATGATATAATCAGCATTTTTAATATCACTTGCTTCACCTGCAAGACTCTGCTGTGAATGAAGTGCTGAAGTGCTTACAGTAAAGCTTGCATCAATTGATTTTATTACCTTGCTGTTGCTGGATGATGCAGGGCTTGTGTTATTGATGGTATAAGACCAGTCTTCTTTTGCGGTTTCACGAGGATCGGACACTTTATATTCGTCAAGTGTTTCAAAGCTTATTGTTTTTGGCTTTACCTGGAATTTTCCCTCATTTATCATCATCTCTGTATGGATATTTCCGATATGGTGATTTTCCTTTGATTCATTGTAATTTACAATAACCTGTATATCAAGAGTTATTGTGCCATCCTCTAAAATATTATAGACACCAAGACCGCGGTTATACTTCAGAATGGTGTAATAATGCTTTTTTGTATCACTCAGTGCCAATGCGTAGCTGACATATTTGTTGTCTGTTAAGCCTGTTTCCTCATCATAGGTTATTTGCTCATTAATGTCATTCATTGCGAACTGAAGAATTTTTTTTGTTTTAAGCTGAGTTACTTCAAATTTTATGGCACTGTTGAAAACATCCTTCCAGGTGCTTTCACGTGCAATTGAATATTGAAGCTTTTCAGCACCGTCAACAGTCTGTTGAGTAATAAGATAGAGCTCATATGAATAAACAGTTTTACCTGTTACCTTAGTGGAGCTGTCCACTGTTTTGATAATAAGCTCCTTCTTGCCGTCACCGTCAAAGTCATTATAATAAAGCTCCGGAACAGCTATGGCAATTGACTTTTTCCAGCTTGAAAATGAAAGCTCCAAATTGTCGGCAGATACCAGTGTTGCAGTTTCACCGTCAAAGAACAGCTTGTAACCGCTTTCCTTATTTTCGGCAATGAGTTCATTTTTTTTAGGCTCAGTACTTTTTACTTCGGTAATTATACTGTCAGCGTGATTTTTCTGTGCTTTTTTATTTTTATAGTCGACAGAAAATGCAAAAGCAATTATAACTGCAATCAGCACTGCAATTAAAGGTAATATTTTTTTCATTTACTCAGTCCTTATTAATATACGTCATCATATTTGAACAAAATCTTTTCACTTTTAACGATATGGTAGCAGCTTCCGTTTGCCAGAGAAAAAATGGGTCCGTCGTGTTTGAGTGAATCGCTGTATACATCAATAACATTGATTTCGTTTTTGCCGAATTCAAGATAAAGCCGTTTTACTTTCTCCTCATCACGACAGTTTTCGCCGATAATAGCGCCTGATGTTCTGCTGTGCTTAGTGCAGATTAGTTTTTCAAAGCCCAGTCTTTTCTGAATTTCTTCAAGCAGAAAATCGGGTGATGCACTGATTACAACAGAATATCTTTTTCTGTCTGCAAACCAATTATGTACTTCATTTTCGTGCTTGTCCCAAAAGCCGTTGACAGCCTTTTTAAGAGGAACAAACGGAACAAATAAAAAGCAAAGCTTTTTAAAATCAGTAAAGCTGATAATTTTCATAAGCATTAAAATTAATGCGATTATGAGAACAGGAGCGACAACTGGCAGCAGTAAAATCAAATAAGGATAGTGCAGCAGACAGTAGCCGGCGAAGAGTGAGCCGCTGTCAAATGGAACAATAGTTCCGTCAAAGTCATAAATATCAATATCCATTATATGCCCTCTTTGTTGAAATCAATGGTTATCGCTTTATCTGACTCAAACGGAGTGAGAGTGATGCCTGCACAGGTTAACATTCTTTTGCTTGCTTTAACCAAATCATCCTCTGCGTATTTATCGCTTATGTAAATAACCTCTTTTATTCCGCACTGGATTATTGCCTTTGCACATTCATTACAGGGGAAAAGTGCCACATAGATACGGCAGCCCTTAAGACTGTTTCCTCCTGCATTTAAAATAGCATTAAGCTCTGCGTGGCAGACGTATGGATATTTTGTGTTGCTGTTTTTATCAGCCTTTCTCTCCCATGGGAATTCATCATCGCTGCAGCCCCTCGGAAGACCGTTATATCCGACTGACATTATTTTATTGTCATCATTTACAATACAGGCACCAACCTGTGTGCTGGGATCCTTGCTTCTTTGTGATGCAAGAATTGCAACACCCATAAAGTATTCATCCCAACTGATATATCCTTCTCTTTTAGCCATAATTATTCACCTTTTAAAGCAGATACAAATTCGTCAAGTTCACTGCATTCAGCCTCATTTATTTTGCCCTGATCAACAAGCTGATTGATTTGCGGATTAATCGGCAGCTTAGCAATTACAGGAACACCAAGCTCTTTTGCAGTTTCATCAATTTGCGATTTGCCGAAAATATTTATCTTTTTTCCGCAGTCGGGACAGCTATAATAGCTCATATTTTCAACAAGACCAAGCACGGGTACATTCATCATTTTTGCCATATTATAAGCCTTGTTAACAATCATTTTAACTAAATCCTGCGGAGTTGAAACAATAACAATTCCGTCAACAGGAAGGCTCTGGAAAACTGTTAAGGCAACATCGCCTGTTCCGGGAGGCATATCCACAAAAAGGTAGTCAAGCTCGCCCCAGCGGACATCGCTCCAGAATTGTTCAATAACACCGCTGATAACAGGACCGCGCCATACAACAGGTGAGTTAACATCATCAAGCAGCAGGTTTATGCTCATGATTTTTACCCCGTTATCTGTAACAGTCGGCAGCAGGCATTCGTCATCCTGCATTGCACGTGAGCTGATACCAAAGGATTTTGGAACGGAAGGACCTGTTATGTCAGCATCAAGAACACCGACCTTTAAGCCTGCGGCGGCACATTTTGATGCCAGCATACAGGTTACAAGGCTTTTGCCTACACCGCCCTTACCGCTTACAATTCCGATAACCTTTTTTATATTAGAATACTTGTTCATCGGCTTTAAAAAATCTTCTCTGCCGGGCTTTCTGTCCGAGCAGTTTGATTTACAGCTTGAACAATCGTGATTGCAGTCACTCATAATTTCACCTTCATATATAATGTTTATAATTTAGTATTTTAATTTACTTAATATATCACATTAAGCCTTATTAATCAATAGGAACGAATAAGAGTTATTACTTTGCCGAGGATTGTGCAGTCGTCAACAATTATAGGCTGGTATTTATCATTTTCAGGCTGAAGTCTGATATGATTATTTTCCTTATAAAATCTTTTAACAGTTGCCTCGTCATCAATAAGTGCAACAACGATTTCACCGTTATCTGCCACAGGTGTTTGGTTAACAATAACAATATCACCATTCAATATGCCTGCATTAATCATTGAATCACCTTTAACGTGAAGCGCAAAAAGTGTGTCACCTGTTACTCCTGAGATTGCAACATATTCCTCAATCTGCTGAGTGGCAAGAATAGGCACACCTGCAGTAACCGTGCCGATAACAGGAACGTGCCTGATGTTTTCAGCACCGCCTGCAAGACGGATTGTGCGTTTTAAATTGGCGTCACGCTTAATGAAGCCTGCCTCCTCCAGAATGTTCAGATTATATTGAACAGAGGAGGTAGAGCGAAGTCCTACAGCAGCAGCTATTTCTCTGACAGAGGGAGCAACTCCGGTTTGTGAGATTTTGTTTTTTATATATTCAAAAATAGCATTTTGAGTTTTTGATAAATTATTCATAAGCCCTCCATAAAGTTTAACTGTTAATTATAATCAATATGTGCTATACTATCTATATAATAGCATTATAAGTGGTGCCTGTCAAACATTTGTATCAATGAATTTATTATTTTTTTTATTTCTATGAAAAAAAGTGTTGACAAATTGTTTTATATACGATATAATCTTGCTTGCACAAATCCATATGGCTTTATAGCTCAGTTGGCTAGAGCATGCGGTTCATACCCGCAGTGTCACTGGTTCGAATCCAGTTAAAGCCACCATGGCCCGGTGGTCAAGAGGTTAAGACACCGCCCTTTCACGGCGGTAACACGGGTTCAATTCCCGTCCGGGTCACCACTGTTAAATT
>JAIDEF010000133.1 GCA_029054965.1 Eubacterium sp. | reverse complement strand
GTATCATGCAGGCAAAAGTGAAAAGTTTATTGGTACAGCATTGAAGAAATATCCGCGTGACAGCTATTTCCTTGCAGATAAGCTTCCGATATGGATGTGTCCTAAAAAATCTGATATGGAAAAGATTTTTCAAAAACAGCTTTTAAGAACCGGTCACGATTATTTTGATTTTTACCTTTTACACTCACTAAATAAAGAAAACTATGAAAAGTGTGAAAAATTCGGTGCATATGAATTTTTGCTTGAAAAGCAGAGAGAAGGTAAAATCAAGAATATCGGATTTTCCTTTCATGGTACTATCGAGGATTTAAAGAAAATTGTCAGTGAACATAAGTGGGATTTTGCCCAGATACAGATGAACTATCTTGACTGGAAAAATCAGAATGCTGAGGAGCAGTATCAGATTTTAACCGATTCAGGTATTCCGGTTATTGTTATGGAACCTGTTCGTGGAGGAAAGCTGGCAGAGGTTTCATCTGAAATTGAAGCTATGTTCAAAAAAGCAAAGCCTGAGAATAGTGTAGCCTCTTGGGCTATTAGCTTTGTTGCAAGTCATTCTAACGTTATTACAATTCTCAGTGGTATGAATTCTATTGAACAGATTGAGGATAATATCGACACGCTCACTGCTTTTGAGCCAATGACAAATACTGAGCTGAATATTTGTCAGAATGCGGCTGCAATGATTAATAAGAGTGATATTATACCGTGCACAGGATGTGATTACTGTGCTGACTGCCCTAAGGATATTAAAATCAGTACATTTTTTTCTATTTATAATAAATTAAAAACAGGTGAACTTAATGAGGAACAGAGCAGGGCAGAGTATCATAAAATTGATGTTGGTGCAGATGCTTGTATTAATTGCGGTAAATGTGCATCACATTGTCCTCAGTCAATTAAGATACCTTCTGTGCTTGAAAAAATGAAATCGTTGTATTAAACAAAAAGCAGGTACTAAACAGTACCTGCTTCTCTATTTTAACCTGCTTGGCGCTGCACCAAATTCTTTTTTAAATGCTTTTAAAAATACCGAATAATCACTGAAACCACTTTCATAACAAGCTTGTTTTGATGACATTCCATTGTTAATGTTATTTAATGCCTTTAAAAGCTTTTTTGACTGTATATATGAATATACTGTTTTACCCGTGCACTCTTTGAATCTGTGCATTAAATAGTATCTGCTTATGAAAAATTTATTTGAAATATCATTTACTGTAAGCTTTTTATCAAGATTTGAATTGATGAAGCTTATTATTTCGTCAATCTGTTCATCACTTTTGAATTTGACTGCATCAGAATCGTAATTAATAATTTTTCGTGCAATAAGTATTAGTA
>JAIDEF010000132.1 GCA_029054965.1 Eubacterium sp. | reverse complement strand
ATATTAGTAATTTGAAAGGTATAATTTATGGATATTAATTCACAGCTTTGCAGGGAGTTTTCATTAAAGCCCTGGCAGATTGAAAATACAGTTAAACTAATTGATGACGGTAATACAATACCGTTTATTGCACGTTATCGTAAGGAGGCAACAGGTTCTCTTGATGATCAGCTTTTGCGTTCGATTTATGACAGACTTAACTATTTAAGAAATATGGACGAGCAGAAGGAAAAAATCATACAGTCTATAACCGAGCAGGGGATGATGACTGATGAAATTCAAACCGCTATTGATAATGCAACAACATTAACGGAGCTTGATGACATTTACCGTCCGTTCAGACCAAAAAGGAAAACAAGAGCATCCGTAGCAAAGGCTAAGGGACTTCAAGGGCTTGCAGATGCAATATATGCTCAGGAAAAAGGAAGCAGGACTCCGCTTGAGCTTGCTGCTGATTATCTTAATGATGAGGTTGAAACGGCAGAAGCTGCAGTAAATGGTGCAAAGGATATTATTGCAGAAATGGTTTCTGATGACCCTGCAGGCAGAAAAATGCTCCGTTATTCAATAAAAAATAATGGCTTGCTTGTTGTTACAGGTGCAGAAGAAGAGCTTGGTGTTTACGAAATGTATAAGGAATACAGCGAGCCTATAAAAAGCATACCGAGTCACAGAATACTTGCAGTCAACAGGGGAGAGAAGGAGGGCTTTCTTAAAGTATCAGTTGATTATGACAAAATCACTGCACTGACAATTCTTAATAATCTTCATGTTAAGAATAATTCACCTTCAGCTATTGCTGTTATAGAGGCAATTGAAGATGCTTATACACGTCTTATTTTTCCATCAATCGAACGTGAAATACGAAACGCTTTAACAGACAGTGCAAGCACCAGTGCTATTGAGGTTTTTGCTAAAAATACAAGACAGCTTTTAATGCAGCCGCCTGTTAAGAATAAGGTCACTCTCGGACTTGACCCCGGATACAGAACCGGCTGTAAGGTGGCAGTTGTTGATGAAACAGGAAAAGTGCTCGACACATCTGTTATTTATGCTGTTCCTCCTCATAACAAGGTTGATGAAGCAAAAAGGATAATCAAGGACTTAGTTAAAAAGCATAATGTACAGATGTTTTCAATCGGTAATGGCACCGCCTCGCACGAAACAGAGGTTTTTGCTGCTGAGGTTATTAAAGAGCTTGACTGCGGTATCACATATATGGTTGTAAGTGAGGCAGGTGCTTCAGTTTACTCTGCATCAAAGCTTGCCGCTGAGGAATTTCCTGACTATGATGTTTCCTTAAGGAGTGCTGTATCTATTGCTCGCAGACTGCAGGATCCATTAGCTGAGCTAGTAAAGATTGACCCTAAGGCAATTGGAGTAGGACAGTATCAGCACGACATGCCGCAGAATCAGCTAAGTGAGGCGCTTGATGGTGTAGTTGAGTCTTGTGTTAACTCAGTCGGTGTAGACCTTAATACTGCATCTGCACAGCTTCTTAACAGGGTTGCAGGTATATCGTCAGCAGTTGCAAATAATATTGTAAAATTCCGACAGGATAATGGTGCTTTTACGTCAAGACAGCAGCTTAAAAAGGTGCCTAAGCTCGGACCAAAGGCTTTTGAGCAGTGTGCAGGATTTCTGAGAGTGAGCGAAAGTAAAAATGTTCTTGATAATACTGCCGTACATCCTGAAAGCTATGATGCTGTTACTAAGCTATTAAAGCTTTGCGGTGTTACAGATGATGATATAAGGACAGGTCGAGTTGATGCTGTTGAAAGTTATGTAAAAGCTGTCGGCACATCTGCACTTGCCGTTGAACTTGGTATCGGTGAACCAACGCTTATTGATATTTCAAAAGAAATTGCAAAGCCCGGTCGTGACCCGCGTGACGAACTGCCTGCTCCAATGCTCAGAACTGATGTTATGGGTATGGAGGATCTGACAGTCGGTATGGAGCTTAAAGGTACAGTAAGAAATGTTATTGATTTCGGTGCTTTTGTAGATATCGGGGTTCATCAGGACGGTCTTGTTCACATATCACAAATTACTAATAAATTCATCAAGCATCCGAGTGATGTGCTTAAGGTTGGTGACATTGTGACTGTATGGGTAATATCTGTTGATGTTGCAAAAAAACGTATAGGTCTTACAATGAAAAAGCCTAAGGATTGATATGGAATATTCAGTAATAAAATCAAACAGAAAAACAATATCACTTTCAGTTAATGACGATTTGATTCCTGTTGTACGTGCACCATATTTTGTGTCTGAAAATAGGATTAAGTCTTTTGTTGAGGATAAAGCTGACTGGATTCAAAAAGCAATCGAAAAAAAGCGAAGTGAGCTTGAGAAATATAATTTGTCTGATAAAGAGTTAGATGATCTCATTAAAAAGGCTGAAGTCTATATTCCAAGCCGAGTTGAGCATTTTTCGGGCATTATGAAATTAGAGCCTTCAGGTGTTAAAATCACCAAGGCAAAAAAACGCTTTGGTTCCTGCAGCGGCAGTAACAGTCTTTGTTTTTCCTGTTATTTAATGCTGTATTCAAAGAGTGCAATTGACTATGTAGTTGTTCATGAGCTTGCTCATATAAAGCATCATAATCACAGCAAAGATTTTTATAAATTAATTGAAAAATACCTTCCTGATTATAAAGAACGTATAAAACAACTAAAAGCTTAGGAATTATCCTAAGCTTTTTTTACATCAACAACTATTATTTCGGGATGATTGAATAATCTGAGTGGGAATTCGCTGTTGCCGAGTCCGCGGCTTATAATTAAACGCGGTCTGTCACCGAATGTGCCCCTTGCATATTTCGGCAGAACTCCTTGTCCGGGTGAAAAAAGAGGTTTAAAAATTATCCATTGACCGCCATGTGCATGACCTGAAAGCTGTAAATCGAAATTATACTGTTTATAATTCAATTCAGGTATACCCTCAAAATTTTCAGGAAAATGGCTGAGGACTAATTTAAAACCATCATAATCGTTAAGCATTTCAAAATATTTGCTCATATCCTTGTATACAAATGTTCCGTTTTTACGTGCTTTGTAATCTTTAAAATCAGCCTGATTTTCGTCGAGTCCAAGAATTCTGCAATATTCACAGTCTGCTGTATTGTTGAGAAGAACATTAAAGCCTATATCTGAAAGTTCTTTCATAAGCTTATCAAAATCATCAAGCCGTCTTTCGTGGTTGCCTGTTATATAATAGACAGGTGCAAATTTTAACAATTCCTTGCCGTATTCAAGCATTTCATCTTTGTTTTTGCCGTGATCGTTAATATAGTCACCTGTAATGCATATGATATCAGGCTGAAGCTCACTGACCTTTTGCAGAACTGCTCTAAACGGCTTTGAATGAAAGTCACTTAACTGAATGATTCTGAAATTCTTTTCGCAGTTCTTATTAATGACACTATGTGAGGTAATATCCAGCTTGTTGTTCTGATAATAACAAAAGCAGACAAATACCGCAATAAGAAACAGCAGAATCGCAATAATTAACAAAATAGTTAAAAAATTCATAAAATCACCTATAATTATAATATATTTAATGCTATAATTAGTCAATATTAAATTTTTTAAATAAAAAAGGGATAATTTTGACAATTGAGTATAGTATAATTGAAAGGGTGAGAAAATTGGATAATTCCATACGCCTTGTGGCAGAAAATAACGAAAAAAGTTTATTATGTGAGAAGGCTTGCTTATCCTGTAATTCAAAAGGCAGGGCATTGCCGGAAGAGGAATGCTCAATAAGAACCTGTTTTCAGCGTGACAGGGACCGAATCATTCATTCACAGGCATTCAGACGTCTGAAGCATAAAACGCAGGTTTTTTTGTCACCCAGCGGTGACCATTACAGAACACGTCTTACACATACTTTTGAAGTATCTCAAATAGCAAGAACAATAGCAAGGGCTCTTCGTCTTAACGAGGATTTAACTGAGGCTGTTGCTTTAGGTCATGATTTGGGGCACACGCCATTCGGTCACGCAGGTGAGCGTGCTCTTAACCAGCTTTGCTCCTGTGGCTTTAAGCACTATGAGCAGAGCGTGCGTGTTGTTGAGCGTCTTGAAAAAGACGGCAGAGGACTTAACTTGACGGATGAAGTAAAAAATGGTATTCTTTGCCATACAAGAGGCGAGGAGGCTTATACCTTAGAAGGGCAGATTATAAAAATTGCCGATAAAATTGCATACATTAATCATGATATTGATGATGCAATCAGAGCGGGAGTTATGGCTGAGGAGGATATTCCTTTATCATTAAGACTGCAGCTTGGTATGACGAAATCACAGCGTATCAATAATATGGTGCGTGATGTTATTTATAACAGTGGTGACAAAATAAGAATGAGCGATGACTGTTATACTGCATTTATGGATTTGCATGATTTTATGTTCACAGCAGTTTACACAAATCCTGTTTGCAAGGGTGAGGAAACAAAGGCTGTTGATATGCTTCATAAAATATACAGCCACTATATTAATCATATTGACGATATGCCTCAAATTTATTCCAAAATTGCTGAAACAGACGGCAGCGAAAGAGCAGTGTGTGATTACATAGCAGGAATGAGTGATGTTTACGCTCTTAAGATTTTTAACCAGCTTTTTGTGCCGATGTTCTGGCGTGACTGATATTAATTTTTAAAAAGGAGTTGAGATTATGGCTTTGAGTGAAGCTTTTTTGCAGGAATTAAAATTTAAGACAGATATTGAAGACGTTATCTCAACCTATGTTACACTAAGAAAAAACGGTTCAACATCAAAAGGCTTGTGTCCGTTTCACAACGAAAAAACACCGTCTTTTACTGTATATAGCGACACACAATCGTTTTATTGTTTTGGCTGCGGTGCCGGCGGTGATGCAGTTACTTTTTTAAAAAAAATCGAAAATCTTGATTATATCGATGCTGTTAAGCTTCTTGCTCAGCGTGCAGGACTGCAAATGCCCGATGATAACAGCTATGATGACAGTCTTTCAAAAAAGAGAAGGCGTGTTCTTGAAATTAATCGTGAAACCGCTAAATTTTACTATTCATATCTGATAAGTCCGCAGGGCAAGATTGGTCTTGATTATTTCTTAAACCGTGGTCTTTCAATGAATACCATTAAAAGATTCGGCCTTGGCTTTGCTCCCAATGAGTGGGACAGCCTGCTCAAGCATTTAAAGTCAAAAGGATATCGGCCGAGCGAAATGGTTGAAGCAGGTGTCGTCAAAATCGGCAGAAATAATAACTACTATGATACTTTTAAAAATAGAGTAATGACACCGATTATTGACGTCAGGGGAAATGTTATTGCTTTCGGCGGCCGTGTTCTGGATGACAGCAAGCCCAAATATATAAATACTTCTGATACATTGGTTTATAAAAAAACGAATGAGCTTTTTGCTCTTAATCTTGCAAAAGACAGCGGTAAGGATAATCTTATTTTGTGTGAGGGCTATATGGACGTTATAGCTATGCACCAGGCAGGTTTTACGAATGCTGTTGCAGGCTGCGGAACTGCTCTTACAAATGAGCAGGTCAGACTGATAAGCAGATATGCAAGAGAGGTTATTCTTGCTTATGATGCTGATGAGGCGGGACAGAAGGCTTTAAACAAAGCCGTTTCATTGTTTAAGCAGACTGATGTAAAGGTTAAAATACCTGCTTTATCCGGCGGCAAGGATCCTGACGAAATAATTAAAAAATACGGCAGGGACAAGTTTAAGGGAATGCTTGACGGTGCATCAAACGATACGGAATTTGCTTTGCTTGAAATCAGAAAGAAGTATAATGTAACAACCTCGCAAGGTAAAATTGATTTTTTGAATGAAGCACTTAAGGTGCTTGCAGGCGTAAGTCCTATTGAACAGGATATTTATATCAGCCGTTTGGCGGACGAGCTGTCAGTTGATAAATCAAGCATTAAAATTCAGTTAGATGCATATGCAAAAAAAAGAATATATCGTCAAAAACGAAATGAATATAAAACAATTGTCGACAATTCAATTCGTGAAAATCAGCGCAAAAGCTATGATGAAAATGTGTCAATACGGCAGATAAGGGCTGAGGAAAGAATAGTCGGTCTGCTTCTAAGATACCCTGATTGTGTTAATTTAACACGGGACTTTGACATTCAAATGCTTTCATCAGCTTTTATAAAAAAAGTTTTTACCGAAACAATTAACAGGCTTGATGCTCAGCTTGATATTGATTTAATCAATTTCAGTTCTGCTTTAACAAGTGATGAGCTTGGCAGACTGTCAGGTATTATAGCAAGAACAAGAGAAAGCAAGGATGCAAAAAAGGAATTTAAGGATTGTATTGATATAATTCAAAGTGAATATGATAAGAATATCATTAAGCCATCTGATTCGATGAGTGATGATGAGTTCAGAAGTATTTTCAATAAGAATACATAAAACAGAGGAGATTTATTATGAAGGAAATTAATTTAACACCCCAGGCACCTGTCAGTGAAGACAAAAAACAGGCAGCCTTTAAAAAGCTGGTTGAACGCGGAAAGCAGACAGGCCATCTTTCCACACAGGAAATTGATACACTGATTGTTGAGCTTGATCTGGATGTTGAAGAGCTTGAAAAGCTTAATGAGCAAATTGATGCTGCCAATATAAGTATTATTGATGATTTTTCTGCAGAAGCATTTGAAAGCCTCAGTCTTGAGGTTGACTTACCTAAGGAAACAGATGCTGCTGATACAGTTGCTGTTAATGATAATGCGGCAATGGATGACCCTGTTAAGGTTTATCTTAAAGAAATCGGTAAAGTTCCTCTTTTAACAGCCGAGGAGGAAATTGAGCTTGCAATCCGTATTTCAGACGATGATGAAAATGCTAAGAAAAGACTTGCAGAGGCTAATTTGCGTCTTGTTGTAAGTATTGCAAAGCGTTATGTAGGCAGGGGAATGCAGTTCCTTGATTTAATTCAGGAGGGCAATCTCGGACTTATTAAAGCAGTTGACAAGTTTGATTATACAAAGGGCTTTAAGTTCTCCACATATGCTACCTGGTGGATCAGACAGGCTATTACACGTGCTATTGCTGATCAGGCAAGAACTATCCGTATTCCTGTTCATATGGTTGAAACTATAAATAAGGTTAAAAAGGCTAACAGCCAGTTGCTTCATACAAATGGCAGAGAACCTACACCTGATGAAATTGCAGAATTTCTTGATATGCCTGTTGATAAGGTCAGAGAAATTCTTAGAGTAGCTCAAGAGCCTGTTTCACTTGAAACTCCTATCGGTGAGGAGGAGGACTCTCACCTTGGTGATTTTATACCTGATGATGATGCACTTGCACCTGCAGACGCTGCATCAATGAGCCTTCTTAAAGAACAGCTTTCAGACGTTCTTAAAACTCTTACTCCAAGGGAAGAAAAGGTGCTTTCTTTGCGTTTTGGTCTTGAGGACGGCAATCCTAAAACTCTCGAAGAAGTCGGCAAGGAGTTCAATGTAACAAGAGAGAGAATAAGACAGATTGAGGCGAAAGCACTCAGAAAACTGCGACATCCAAGCAGAAGTAAAAAATTGAGGGATTTCTTAGACTAATGACACAGGAAAAAATTAACAGAATTAATGAACTTGCCCATAAATCAAAAACCACTGGTCTGACTGATGATGAAAAGCAGGAGCAGGCTGTGCTTAGACGTGAATATATTGATTCCTTTAAAGCAAGTCTTGTGGGTCAGCTTGAAAACACATATATTATTGATGAAAAGGGCAATAAGCGTAAGGTGCAGAAGAAAAACAATGGCAAAACTAATTATAATTGAGGGTCTTGATGGCAGCGGTAAATCAACGCAGACCGCATTGCTTGAAAGATATTTAGAAAATAAAAATATAGGATTTAAAAAAATCAAGCTGCCTGATTATGACAGTCCCTCAAGTACACTTGTAAATATGTACATTGACGGAAAATTCGGAAGCGATCCAAATGCGGTGCATGCTTATGAGGCAG
>JAIDEF010000131.1 GCA_029054965.1 Eubacterium sp. | reverse complement strand
TCCCCCTATGGTAGTCTTTTCTATTCTACCATAGGGGGTCTGTTTTTTCTATTGTCTACTTTTTACGGACTTGTTCAATATGCCCTCCTTTAAAGATATTTTATTAACTCACTCTGACATTTTCACAGCTTTATTAATTATCGCATAATCCTTGGCATTAATAACGCCGTCATTATTAACATCGAATACATATCCGAGCAGTGAAACATCTGCTGTATTTTTATTAATATATGTCGGGAACAAAGCCGATACATTTTTAGGAGCACGCTTGTCAGTGCCATTGCAGACGGTACAGGTATAAACCAGAGTACCATTATTCTCCGTATTTGTATATAAATACTTATGACCTGTTGCTGGAACAACATTTGTTTTAGTTTTACCGCAAAGTGTACAGGTATCAACAGATGTTGAACTCAGAACACAGGTAGGCTTGATTTTTATATCTGTAGTATAATAGCCCTCAATCCACTCGTTGTGACTAACTGATGCAGGCTCAGTATGACCGCATCTTGTACAAGTAGGAGTATTCATAGTATGACCGGGCTTGTCCTCAATATCGGTTACAACATCCTCCATATTATGACCGAGCTTTTCAAGCACAATATCAAAATCAACACCGCAAACTGTGCACACTGATTTTGCAGCACCATCATGTTCACAATCTGCTTCTGATATAATCGTATAATTTGTTTCATCCGCAGTATGACCGAGTGCAGGAAGAACTGTTGTTTCCTTAGCAGCACAATTAGCACACTTAAATGTGCTGTAGCCCGCTGCTGTGCAGGTTGGTTCAACAGACTCCGCTTCCTGTAAAACAAGCTCATGACCAAGCGCCGGAATATTATCACTCTTAGTCATAGTACAGCCTTCATTAATGCATTTATAATAAATCTTACCAACACTGGTACAAGTAGGAGCAGTTCTTGTAGTTTCCTCCCAATTATGCTGTCCTGTTGCAGGAATTTCGACATATCTTGTTTCAGAACAAACAGTACATATATCACGCTGTCTGCCGTTTATTATACATTTAGCAGGAATAACAACTGTTGATGTGTACTGACCCTCAACCCACTCAATATGATTAGGCACAGTGCTTTCCTCTGCGCATGCCGAACATTTTAAAACAGTATATGTATGTCCGTCCTCAGCAGTACTGTCAATAATATGGTCCTCAACATTATTGTGACCTGTAGCTTTGATTGTTTCAACAACAGCTTCATTACAAACAGTGCACACACCTTCTCTTGAGCCATCCGCAGTACAGGTTGCCTCAGTCACCGAAGTATAGTTTTCAATTTTATGGTTGCCCTTTAAAGCAATCTTTCTTTCAACATTATTACAGCCGTCTACAAGACAGGTATATGTTTCGATGCCTGATTTAGTGCAGGTCGCAGTATTGGTATATTCATAAAAGCCTTCAACAAAAGCTTTGTGTTCTATTTTAGTAGATTCATCACCGCAGTTTTCACACACACGCAAGGTATAAACGTGACCGTTCTGCGCAGTTTCGTCCGAAATCTCAACAGTAGCCCATCTATGATTTACTGCAGGAATTTCCTCTTCAGGGAATTCAAAGCCACAGTCATCACACACTTTTTTTTGAGAGCCCGGCTCAACACAGCCGGCAGGAATTACAATTTCATAATGATTATTTGCATGTGTGCAGTCATCAATTGACTCAAACCTATAATTTTTAGCTTCTGCATACTCCTGCGTGGTTGAATTGCTGTGACCGCGCATAGTGAGTGTTTGTGCAGAGCCGTGGAAGGGGTCTTCACCACTGTTAATAAGCTTTATACCGCCGTATTCACAATTTGCATTATATACAGTAACAGTTGATATAAAGTCGCAGTTTGCAAATGAGCGCAGTCCTATTTCGGTAATTGTTTCGGGAATTTCAATATCAACAAGCTTGGTATTGAAGAAACAATAAGGATCAACCTTTGTAATAGTTGGCGAAAATATAATGGTTGTTACACCTGTATCTCTGAAAACACTTGAACCCGTCGAGGTTAAACCGGTGCCATATTTAACTGTTTTGAGATTTGTGCATTCGGTAAACGCATACTGTCCAAGGCTTGTGAGCGAATCGGGAAAAGCTATGCTTTCAAGTGCCGTACATCCAAGAAATGCCCTGTGACCGATCGTTGTTAATCCATCAGGCAAAACGATTTTTTTAAGTGCGGTACAATTTCTGAACGCTCCGTATGTAGCCTGATCAGTGCCCTCAAGCGTAGGCACTGTATCACCCGTAATTTTAGTAAGAGTAGTTGGCAGTGATACATCAACAAGCGCAGTACAATTATAGAAATTCAGCTTGCCTATAGTGGTAATACCCTCACCGACAACCACCTTCTGGATTTGATCCTTATAATCATCCCAAGGTCTTTTATTGATAACGGTATCACCATAATCCTTAATTGCACCTGTTCCTGATATCGTAAGTGTTCTGGTAGACTCATCATAAACAAATGTTGCATTTTTACCCGGTCTTGTAAGGGTTGCACCGTCAGCACCGCAGTTGCCTGTATAATTTGTTGCACCGAAAACCATTGAAATGTTAAAACAGAACAATGCAGACACAATAAGTGAAAGTGCTAAAAGCATAGATAATATTCTGCGTTTCAAAATAATCACCGCCCAAAATAGTATTTAACATAATAATTGTATCACAAAATTACAATCTTTTCAATTGTGACATATAATAAACAAGCCTTAATTCTTTTGTCTAAATTTAACAAATAAAGTCATTATAATCTTTGAATATACCCTGTTTTTTCAAAACTTATGTAAATGAGTATACAACTCACTTAAACCATCAAAACCCTTTTCTGTAATTTCCTTTATTTTAATTATTTTATGTCACGCTCTTTTAATCCTAACTATTTTAAGTGCTTCGCAGTTTAGCAGCAAAAGAAATCTGTTTGCAAATACAACTTAAAAACACAGCAAGACTTGCGTCTTGAGAGGCTTATAGGCTGTATTTCGGAAGATTTATGCGAGAAACCAATACTTCGTTATCGACCTCAGCTAAATCATTGTGGCAAATCATTTTATACCTCATAACATAAATTAATATGAAGGAGGATGATTATGGCAACATTAAGCTTATGTATGATTGTTAAAAACGAAGAGGCCGTGCTTTCCAGATGCTTAGAAAGCATTAAGGATGCAGTTGATGAAATAGTTATTGTTGACACAGGAAGCACTGACACAACTAAAGAAATTGCAAAAAAATACACTGATCTTATATATGAT
>JAIDEF010000130.1 GCA_029054965.1 Eubacterium sp. | reverse complement strand
GGGAGGTACGATATGAGCAAAAAGACTAATAAAAACGCTGAAAAAGCAGAAGAAAAAAAGGTCAGTGAAGATGTAAACACCATGGATGAAGCCGCTGAAAAAAAGGCAGAGGAAAATCCGCTTGAAAAAGAGCTTGCCGACACAAAGGATCAGCTTTTAAGACTGACAGCAGAGTATGCAAATTTCAGAAAAAGAAGTGAAAAGGAGAAGAATGAAAGCTTCACCTTTGCCACTGCCAAAGCAGTCGGCGAAATTCTCAGTGTAGTTGACAATCTTGAAAGAGCACTGTCAAACGAACAGGAAGATTACGAAGGTCTTAAAAAGGGCGTTCAAATGACCTTTGACGGACTTATGGCGTCCCTTGAAAAATTAGGCGTAACAGTCTACGGCGAAAGCGGTGATCAGTTTGACCCTAACTTCCACAATGCAGTAATGCACATTGAGGACGAAAACCTGGATGAAAACGTAATCACAGATGTTTTCCAAAAAGGCTACAGAATAAATGACAAGGTCGTAAGACCTGCAATGGTTAAAACAGCTAACTAATTTATTACATTATTATAGGAGGACAAATATTATGTCAAAAATTATCGGTATTGATTTAGGTACAACAAACAGTTGCGTAAGTGTTATTGAAGGCGGCGAGCCTGTAGTAATCACGAACGCAGAGGGTGCAAGAACAACTCCGTCAGTCGTTGCATTCTCAAAAGACGGCGAAAGAATGGTTGGTAATGTTGCAAAGCGTCAGGCTATCACAAATCCCGACAAGACAATCGCATCAATCAAAAGACACATGGGCTCAGATTACAAGGTAACAATCGATGGCAAGGCTTACACTCCGCAGGAGATTTCTGCTATCATTCTTCAGAAGCTTAAGGCTGATGCTGAGGCTTATCTCGGTGAAACCGTAAGTGAGGCTGTTATCACCGTTCCTGCATATTTCACAGACGCACAGCGTCAGGCAACAAAGGACGCCGGTAAAATCGCAGGCCTTGAGGTTAAGAGAATTATCAACGAGCCGACAGCGGCTGCGCTTGCATTCGGCATTGACAAAGAGGATGACCAGAAGGTTATGGTTTATGACCTCGGCGGCGGTACCTTCGACGTTTCAATTATTGAGATGGGCGACGGTGTACAGGAAGTACTTGCAACAGCAGGTAACAACCGTCTTGGCGGTGACGATTTCGACAAAAAGGTTATGGACTGGATTGTTGCTGAATTCAAGAAGGAAAACGGCATTGACCTTGCAGCAGACAAAATGGCTATGCAGAGAGTTAAGGAAGCTGCTGAAAAGGCAAAGATTGACCTTTCAGGTATGACAACAGCACAGATTTCTCTCCCATTCATCACAGCAGATGCAACAGGTCCTAAGCACCTTGAGTTAACACTCACAAGAGCTAAGTTCAATGAGATGACTGCTGACCTTGTTGAAGCTACAATGGGTCCTGTTCGTCAGGCAATCAGCGACTCAGGCTTATCAATGAGCGAGATTGACAAGGTTCTCCTTGTTGGTGGTTCAACAAGAATCCCTGCTGTTCAGGAAGCTATCCAGAAATTCAGCGGCAAAGAGCCGTTCAAGGGTATCAACCCTGACGAGTGCGTATCAATGGGTGCTGCTTTACAGGGCGGTGTACTCGGCGGTGATGTTAAGGGTCTTCTCCTTCTCGACGTTACTCCCCTTTCACTTGGTATTGAAACAATGGGCGGCGTAAACACTGTTATCATTGAAAGAAATACAACTATTCCAACAAAGAAGAGCCAGATTTTCTCAACTGCTGCTGACAACCAGACATCAGTAGAGGTTCATGTTCTTCAGGGCGAAAGAGAATTTGCTAAGGACAACAAAACACTCGGTATGTTCCACCTTGACGGTATCCTCCCTGCAAGACGCGGTGTTCCGCAGATTGAGGTAACATTCGACATCGACGCTAACGGCATCGTTCACGTATCAGCTAAGGATCTTGGCACAGGCAAAGAGCAGCAGATTTCCATCACTGCATCATCAAATATGAGCAAGGATGATATTGACAAGGCTGTTCGTGAGGCTGAGCAGTTTGCTGAAGAGGATAAGAAGAAGAGAGAGGCTATTGACATCAGAAACAACGCTGATCAGATGGTTTACCAGACCGAAAAGCTGCTGAGCGAGGATGGTGACAAGTTCTCTGCTGATGATAAGAGCGCACTTGAAACAAAGGTTGCAGCACTTAAGGAAGCACTTCAGGGCGAAAATCTTGACGCTATCAAGTCAGCTCAGGAAGATTTACAGAACAAGTTCTACGAGGTGTCACAAAAGCTTTATGAAGCTGCTCAGGCTGCAGGTGCTAATCCAAATGCAGGTGCAGGCTTTGATCCTAACCAGGCTGCAGGCGGTGCAGATGCAGGCTACACCGACGCTGAGTATACAGAGGTTGACGATAACTAATAGTTAGAATATAATATTAATGGTGGGACACACAACTGTCCCACCTTATAATTAGTTAAGAGAGAATCAGTGTGAAAATCACACTAATTCAATTGTATCGCCCTCAAAATTTGCCTGTGGCATAATTTTGAGATGGCTGAATTTCCGTTATACGCCTTGTCTGGCTACAACAAGACGTATATTTGATTTTTAATTTACTTTTGTAGCCAGAAAAGGCTACGGAAATTATTATGGCAGAAAATAAGAGAGATTATTATGAGGTCCTCGGTGTTTCAAAGGGTGCAAGCGAAGATGAAATAAAAAAAGCCTACAGAAAAACTGCAAAAAAATATCATCCGGACTTAAACCCTGATAATGCAGAGGCTGAGGCTAAGTTCAAGGAATGCAACGAAGCATACGAGGTACTCAGCGACCCACAGAAAAAGGCAAGATATGACCAATTCGGCTTTGCAGGCGTTGACCCCAACTACGGTGCCGGCCAGGGCGGCTACGGAGGAGGCTTCGGCGGCGGTTTTGGCTTTGACGGGGATATTGACCTCGGCGACATCTTTTCATCATTCTTTGGCGGTGGCGGAGGATTTGGAGGAAGAAATCCAAATGCTCCCCAAAGGGGACGTGACATTCAGTCAGGTGTAACCCGCACCTTTGAGGAAGCTGCAAAGGGCTGCAAAAAGACTATTGAGGTTATGCGTGTTATGGACTGCAGCGACTGTCACGGCAGCGGTGCAGCACCGGGCACATCACCACAGACTTGCCCCGAATGTCAGGGCAGAGGCACTATAAACATTCAACAGCGTACTCCACTCGGTGTTATGAGCACACAGCGCACATGTAACAGATGCAGCGGCACAGGTAAGGTTATTACCACCCCATGCAAAAAATGTAACGGCAAGGGTAAGGTCAGAACAAAAAAGAAAATTGATATCAATATTCCTGCAGGTATCGACAACAATCAGGTTGTTAATGTTCGCGGTTTCGGTAACGATGGCTCAAACGGCGGTCCGGCCGGGGATTTAAAGGTTGTTGTCAATATCAAGCCACATGCTTATTTCAGACGTGACGGATATGATGTTCATTACAGTAAGCATATTTCAATAGTTCAGGCAACTCTTGGTGCTGATGTTGAAATACCGACACTTGACGGCAACGTAACACTGAATATTCCTGCAGGCACACAGCCTAATGAGGTGTTCACCTTAAAGGGCAATAAGGGTATCCAGCGACTCAACGGAATGGGCAGGGGCGAGGAATATGTAACAATCGTTGTTGATATTCCTAAAAATGTAAGTGATGAGCAGAAAAAACTGCTTAATGAGTTTGATAAATCTTACACTCCCCCGAAGCCTAAAAAAAGAGGCTTTTTCAGATAATAACAAACCCCCGAAGCATTAAGAATAAGTGTGTTAACGAAGCAAACCGCGAACAAAATGTTCGCGGTTTGCTGTTTGTATGTCAAAATCCGATGCTTGCTATGATATTACATCTATAACCTTACAAACAAATTGGAATTTATCCTATTGCCTTTTTCATCCAGATATCTAAAAAGGCAAGTTGTTCATCTGTATGAAACCAATGCTCCCCATTTTCCATTACAGTAAGATGTGTATTGTGATTACCAATAAATTCATTTACTGTTTGCCGAGATACGAGGTTATCATTTCCTGCATATAGAATTTCTGTGGGAACATTCCATGTTATGGGATTTTCCCTAACAAAACATAAATATTTCCATGATAATGTTTCCCCAAAATCCGTAGGGATTTCTCCCTTCTCACGCAAATCCTTCTCTGATACATTTGCCCAATTCATCATGTCCAGTATAAGACGTTCCATGTCAAGTACAGGCGATATAAATAAAGCCTTTGCAATATCACAATCCTGCAATGTGTGCATTGCAAAATAAGCGCCTATACTGTTTGCAATCAAATAAATACAGTCGTATCTTTCGCGAACTTTGTCATAAACCGATTGAATTTGGTTTTGTACAATCCACGGAAAATAATCATTATAGTCTATACCGATAATATCGAAACCCGGACAATTTTTCTTGTACTGTTCAGCTTCTAAATAACTTCCACCTTTTCCATGAACATATAAAATTATTCTTTTCAAAATATCACCTCTACAAATCCCGATTTATCTGATAATATAACTATACAATAAAATAAATCAAAGGACAATATCGTCCTTTGATTTATAAACTGCGTTGACACCTACGCATATTGCTTCGGGGTTTGTTTTATTACTGCACTTGAAACAGTGCATTATTCGGATTCATAATTTCATTATTGCTCCTCGCAAATTCCATTGCGGTAAAGCAATTCTTTTCCTGCAGTTCAAAATAGGTACTCTCCATTTTATATGCAGGCTCAGGTATTTCAGGCTCTATTTCAATATTTTCATAGGTATAAATATATCCATAAAAACGCTGACCGTAATGGCTTGTCATATCACTGAAGGTTTTAACATCAAAATAAGTTCCGCCCCAATGCGACTCTGACACTGTTACTGCACCATCATCGGAAATTTCCTCAACTACCGCAACGTGGTTAGACCAGCAAGCAACTGCACCGAGCTTTGGCTCACTGCCGTAATCATAATAATCGTTATACTTGTTTATAAACCACCATTCGCCTGCGTTACCGCGGCTGATTTTGGGTGCCTCACCATTTAATTCGTAAACTCTGCCATAGGCATATGCCACACAGTTCGGCATACCATATCCTGTTTTTGAATAAGCGTTAAGCTCTCTCGTATAATATGGCTCTCCATTCGGAGCTGTTAATCTTGGCTCATACGCTTTAGCAAATACTGTTGTCGGGAAAACGGTTAATACTACAAATGTAAGTATAAGTGATATTATACCTACCTTGATTGTTCTTTTCATAGTTAACTTTACTCCTTTGTAACATCGCATAAGATTGTAACATATTACACGATTTGTAATCTACGGCAATAATAACCAAGGTTTTTGTAACTTTTTTGTAACAATTGTAACTTTTAGACAAAAATCAACCCTATTTTAATTTGAACAGTTATTATATTATATGTTTCTATATTAAATTAACAATATTTCGCAATACTAATACCGAGGTGATAATATGAGCAAAACAGATTTACCAATCGGCTTCGGTATGGCACTCGCACAAAATGAAAATGCAATGAAGCAATTTGAATCCTTGAGCAGTTCTCAAAAAGAAGCAATCATAAATAAAACCCGCAAAATAAACTCAAAAAACGAAATGCAATGCTTTGTCAATTGCCTTTCAGAAGGCTCGCTGAACATTTAACTCCCAAACACACAATAAAATAAAAAAGTCTTAGAAAGTTATAAAACTCTCTAAGACTTTGGTCGGAGTGACAAGACTTGAACTTGCGGCCCCTAGACCCCCAGTCTAGTGCGCTACCACCTGCGCTACACCCCGTTATTATATTCATAAAAAATGGTCGAGGTGAACCTCGTCCTCGTTTACTCACAAAAAACAATTTGTTTTCGTATAATCCACAGTAGTTGCAAGGGCAAATAAAATTGATGATTTCTTCACAAAAAAGTTCTTCATCAATGCAACAAGTCAAGTATATACAAAAATCACAGAAAAGTCAAGAGAAAAATCATACCTCAAATGGCACGAGTGACTACCCAATGAAAACAACCCATCTCTCAAGCATTTTCTTTTTCCCTTATCCTCTCTCCAAAAAAGTGTGTTTTTGTGTTTTCCGCAAATGAACAGTTCCACACACTCAAATACATATTATAATAGTGAAGCACCGCAAGGTAGATATCTGCCCTGCGGTGTATTTTAATTTGACAGCTTAATACCTAAATTAATCAATTCTTTGATAAGCTCTTCTTTTCCTTTGGGAACTTGTTGCAATGTTGACAATGTACATTCCCATTTATCCTTATCTTCTTCACCTTTTACAATATAATCAATACTTACACCAAGAATATTACTAAGTTTAATAAGGTTTTCTATTGATAAGCCAGATAAACCTCTTTCAACTTCACTAAAATGTTTAACAGACACGTCAAGTTGTTCAGCTAATACCTCTTGAGTAAGATTGAGTTTTTTTCTTTGAATTTTAATTCTCAACCCCATATTATGTTTGTAATCTTCCATATAATCACCTAACCTATTATGTTGATAATAGCACAACATAATACATCTAAAAACAAGGTGTTAGGTGTTGACATAATAAACCTATTATGTTATTATTTTTACAAGTAATACTGTTTTAGGAGATTTTATATGGGTAAAAAGAATAATATGATTTTTAAAAATTTAGATTCACTTCAACCAATTGTAAATGTTGTTAATGAGGCTAAGGCAGCTCTTAATGACAAAACAAGAACAATTAAAGAAAGTTCGATTCCTGAGGTTTTGGCGGGTGCTTTAGGAGCAGGAATTGGTGGTGTAACCTCATTTGCTGCATTATATGGTTTAGGTGTTGTAGGATTGTCTGCTGCAGGCATAACATCTGGATTGGCAACTGCAGGAGCTTTGATTGGTGGCGGTATGGTATCAGGCATTTTTGTTCTTGCTGCACCAATAGCTATTTTAGCTGCTGGCGGAGTAGGTGTTGCTGCTCATTTAAAAAACAAACAATTGAAACAAGAAAAAGAGCGACTCTACAATGAAGTAATAAAAGTTAAAGAAGAAATTATAAACGCTATAAGTTCAGAAAACAATTCGGATAAAAAAAGAATGGATTATTTACAAAGCCTTACTATACTATTAAATCAAGCCATAATTGATTTAAAGAAAGATTTAGGTATTTAATTTATAACACAGAAAAGCAAACATATTAGATTTCAAATTTTAATATGTTTGCTTTTCTTTTGATAATACATAAGAAGGAGAAACAAAATGGAAAACAATACTCAAACAAACACTAATAAAAAATCCAATCCTGCAATACTCATTGGTCTGATTGTCTTAATCATTGCGATTGTTGGATACGGTGTTTGGCAATCAACACATAAAAAAGACAATCAGCAAAAAGAAACAACTACTGTTTCAACAACTACTGAAACTACCGAATCAACTACACAAACAACTACGCAAACTACAACTACAACAACAGAAGCAACAACAATTAAGCGAGAACTTGATAAAGAAATGATGAATATATTATCAAGTTCACAATGGGTAAATGAGTCTGGTGAAACATATTTAGTACTATATGACGGAACAATGGAATACACAGATTCAAATTATACAGTAAAAGACAGTATGTTATACAGTATTTATGCTCGTGAGGATGGCAAATATGATTTTGAAATAACTTATAAAAATGGCGATACCGAAACTTATATTATGACACCTGATTTTAGTTATGATGGAGACATACTTCATTATGATTTATCAAGTTATATGAATTTAAACGGAAAAGGCAAATTTTCTGAAAAATGGGTATTCTTAACATATTTTGGATGATATTAAGCAAGGAGAATAAATTATGAATAACAAAATTATGAAATACATACCAACAGTTTTATGTATCTTAATGCTCGTTTCACTATTACTAC
>JAIDEF010000013.1:7108-11694 GCA_029054965.1 Eubacterium sp. | reverse complement strand
TACTCTCGGCGGCAAGGTTTTGGTTTGCGGGTGCGGGGGAGTTTCAAGGATGTTCGCTTTTGAAGCAGTTCTTGCAGGTGCTGATTTAACAGTAGCAGTGCGTGACACCGGTCTTGAAGGCGGCAGAAGGCTAATTAATGAGATTGAAAGCAAGCTTGGAAAATCAGCAGAGCTTATAACTCTTAATAATGCAGATGGTGAGTTTGACCTTATTATTAACGGAACCCCTGTCGGTATGCATCCTGATACAGATAATTGTATTCTGTCTAAGGAAAAGGTACAGAAAGCAAAGGCTGTTTTTGATGCTGTTTACAATCCTCTTGAAACAAAGCTTATAAGATATGCTAAAGAGAGTGGAATAAAGTATTCCAACGGTCTTTCAATGCTTGTCTTGCAGGCGGCAGCAGCTCAGGAAATATGGTTTGGTGTTGAATTTACTAATGAGCAGATTAAGACAGTTTTAAGTATTACTGAAGAGGAGTTAAAAAAATAATGAATATTGTTTTATGCGGCTTTATGGGCAGCGGTAAAACTGTTGTCGGCAATGAGCTTTCTAAAATAATGGGACGAAAATTTGTTGATACTGATGAGCTTATTGAGCAGGAGCAGGGTGTTGCCATTAAGGCTATATTTGCAACTCATGGTGAAGATTATTTCCGCGATTTAGAATTTGAATGCTGTAAAAAGGTTTCTGAAATGAAAAACTGTGTTGTGTCCACAGGCGGTGGTGCATTGACCTTTGAAAGAAATGCTGAGGTATTAAGGAAAAGCGGTAAAATTGTATTTCTTGATGCAAGCTTTGATGTTATTTGTGACAGAATAGGCAATTCAAATAACCGTCCGCTTTTCCGTGACAGAGAGAAGGCTTATGAGCTTTACGAAGAAAGAAAGTCGAAATATCTCAGTGCTGCCGATTATGTGGTCGACGGTGATATGTCAGCAAGAAAAACTGCAATGAATATTGCGGAAATGTTCAAATAAAAACACTCTATTGAAAAATAAAACGACTTGTGCTATAATGTGTGAGTTATATGTGTTAGATAAGAGGTGTTTCTTATAAGTATAAAGAAATCTGAGCTTGACCACGATGTGGAAATGTTCAAAAAATACAGGAATTTACTTAAGGAGCTTACACTGAAAAATATCCGTCTTAAATATCGTCATTCGTGGCTCGGTGTTTTTTGGAGTTTTTTGCAGCCCCTTTTAAATATGATAGTTCTTTCAGTAGTATTCAGCGGAATTTTCGGCAGGGAAGATAAGAGTATTGTCTGCTATCCTATATATCTTTTTACAGGTAGATTGCTTTTCAGCTTTTTTACTACATCAACCAAGCAGGCAATGACCTCATTCAGGCGAAATCAGTCGATTATCAAAAAGGTATATGTACCTAAATATATGTATCCGCTGTCATCTATATTTTCAAATTTTGTGACATTTGCAATATCACTTATATGCCTTATATGTGTTTGGATTTTCTTCAAGCTCACAGGTCTCAGCGGTGGTGACGGATTATTTATTACCGGTTATCTGCCCCTTTGTATTGTGCCTATGATTCTGCTTCTTTTATTCAGCACGGGAGTAGGTCTGATTTTGTCAATAGTCTGCGTTTATTTCAGAGATGTTGAGTATATATGGGAGGTTGTGTCGCAGCTTTTATTTTATATGGTGCCGATTATCTACCCGCTCAGCAAAATCAAAACTGAATGGACACTTGCTTTAATTCAAATCAATCCGCTTTATTCAATGATTGAGTTGTTCAGACAGTGTGTTCTCTACGGTAAAATTATGGATTGGCAGATGCTTGTTTATGCAACAGTTATTTCTGTTGTTACACTTATTATAGGTATTTTATTCTTTAATAAAAAGAGTGACGATATAATTTTCCATTTATAATTATTATTAAAACAGATGTTAATATTGACATCTGTTTTTTTATTATATTGAAATAATTAACAATATGTGGTATTATTTTGCCTATGGAATATAAATATGAATTGCATTGCCACACAGGATGTGTATCTCGGTGCGGCAGGGTAGAACCCGAAGAAATTGTAAAACTTTATAAAAAAGAGGGTTACAGCGGTATTGTTGTAACAGATCATTACAGTCCGATGACATTTAAGCCAAATTGGTGCCCTCAGAAACAGACTGATTTTTATCTCAGCGGTTACAGACGGATGAAGGCAGCAGCAGGAGATGATTTTACTGTTTTATTGGGTATTGAGCTTAGACATTATGGTACTGCAAATGATTATCTTATTTATGGCATAGATGAGGAATTTATCTATAATGCAGGTAATCTTATGACTGTAATGGAAAAACGTGTTTATCAGCTTGCACACAGCAGAGGATATTTAGTGTACCAGGCACATCCGTTCAGAGTGGGTATGCGTCGCTGTAATCCTGATTATATTGATGGTGTTGAGGTATATAACGGCAAAACCGATTTGAAATCAAATACAAAGGCTTTGGAGTGGGCTAAGGCTAATAATAAGCTTATGGTATCCGGCTCTGATTTTCATGTTGTAAAAAATTTGGCACGCGGAGGAATTATAACCGATAAACCAATCAATAATAATTCTGAGCTGCTTGATGTGTTAAAAAAGCAGAATTTTAGGAGGATTGAAAGATATTAATGAACTTTGTTAAAAAGAATGGTCTTGGAATAATAATCTGTGCAGTTGTTGCAGGTATTTCAACATTGCTTGCAGGACTGAGTATCGGAGGATTTTCCTTCGAGGTTATCGGTGCTCCTGTGTTTGCAATTATTATCGGAATGGTTATAACTTCAATATTTAAAAATTTTGCTGCAGATGAAAAAGTGAAAGACGGAATAACATTCACTTCAAAGAAAATTCTGCAATGGGCAGTAATCATTTTAGGCTTTACCCTTAATATAAAAACAGTGCTTGCAGTGGGTGGTCAGAGTCTGCCTGTCATTATTTCAACCATTGCAGTTTCACTTATTGCTGCGGCAATAATGTGCAGGGTTTTAAAGGTAGATAAAAAGGTTTCTATTTTAGTTGGTGTTGGATCGTCAATCTGCGGAGGCTCCGCAATTGCTGCAACTGCTCCCGTTATAGATGCAGATGATGAGGAGATTGCACAGTCTATTTCCGTAATATTTTTGTTTAATGTAATTGCTGCTTTGATTTTTCCTACATTTGGCAATGCAATAGGCTTGACAAATGACGGATTTGCACTTTTTGCAGGTACAGCCGTTAATGATACTTCGTCTGTTACTGCTGCGGCATCCGCATGGGACAGTATGAAAGAAACAAACGGTATGGTACTTGCTCAGGCTACAACAGTTAAGCTGACACGTACGCTTGCAATTATACCGATAACGCTGGTGCTTGCTTTTATGAGAACACGTGAGGCTAAAAAAGCAGGTGGCGAGGGTGCAAAAATCTCAATGAAGAAGATTTTTCCTTGGTTTATTCTTTATTTTGTTATGGCATCACTTATTACAACCTTAGTAGCCGTTATGCCGTCAGGCGGATTTACAGATTTTTATAATGAATATTTTGTTAAGGGTGCCAAGTGGTTAGCTAAATTCTTTATTGCAATGGCAATGTGTGCTATCGGTCTGAATACAAATATAGTCAGTCTTGTTAAAAAAGGCGGTAAGCCGATTGCAATGGGCTTTGTTTGCTGGATGGCAATTACAGCAGTAAGCCTTGTTATGCAGCATGTTTTAGGATATTGGTAAAAAATAAAAGAGCAAAATCAGCTATCAATTGATTTTGCTCTTTATTTTTTTGTATAATTTTTGAATGACGATATAAAATACTGCACCTATAAGCCCGCCCAGTGTGTTGTAGAACAAGTCACTGAACTGGAATGTACCGATTGAAAAAATACCCTGACAAAGCTCAATAAATAATGATATTAAAAAGGGAAAGAATATTCCTGTAATTATCATTGATTTAATTGAACGAACTTTATTTTTAGAGCATTTAAGACATAGAAATACAGATGGCATAAGCATAAGAAATAAGGCGATGTTGCGCATCTGGGGACTTGATAATAAATATTGATTTTCAAATATATTCCAGTCACCATTAATTACTGACCATCCGTCATAGTGTCTGCCTATTCTGCCTATAATTGTAATCTGAAAAATGAAGGAAAGATTAAAGGAAAGAAACCATAATGACAATATTTTTTTCGGCTTAACTGCCGATTTCCCTTTTTTTATTAGAATGATAAGCAGATAAATCAGCGTAATGGCGAATGCTGTGAGTATTGCATTATATGTTCCGAATTCTTTAAGATACATATGCAGGTTATAAAAAAATATATAGTATTTAGTCATATATCATATACCTGATTTGAGTTTAAGGTTTGTTATAAACAGTACGCAACGCCATAAACCGTTGTCAATTAATGTATAAAGAATTCTCTTTTTGGGAGGCTGATTTTTATAAGCATAGTCCTTAAGAATATTTTTAACATACTTGTCATTAACAATCTGCTTTATCTTCAGCTTATCATTTTTATTGCCTGTTTTTTTATAGTTAATCGCTTCCAGCTTAAGGGCTGCAATTACATTAATTAAGAATGTACCTATAATTCTTTCTTTA
>JAIDEF010000013.1:0-7098 GCA_029054965.1 Eubacterium sp. | reverse complement strand
GTATATCATTATTAACAAGTGACAGCTCATAGTCACAAAGCTTTTTAATCTGCTCGAAGCGGTTTGGGATGTATTTATGTGTAAGAGAAGCTTCATTGTAGCAATAGTAGTAGCCTGCAGTGTCAACGATAACGGCTGATTTTATGTACTTAAAAATTTCAATATCAAAAATCGCGTCTTCGCTTATATATTCACGCTCAGACACAAAGCGGATATTATTATCATTAACCAGTGACAGCTTGTAAATTCCTATACAGGTAGACATATCACTGCTGTTTTTGTCATATGTATCAGGACCGAGGACACTTGGAAAAAGAATATTTTTTACACCCTCCGCATCAAAGCATTGTCCTGCATAAGGATGATTTTTCTTTTCAATTCTGTCACCGTGTTTTTTTGATATTCCGCCTTGGGCAAGGTCATAATCTCCGTTTTTTGCAGCAGTGTATAGCCGTTCATAAAAATTCAAATCAACATAATCATCACTGTCAACAAATGCAAAGTATTCACCCGATGCGATATCAAGACCACTGTTGCGGGCAAATCCCAGACCGCCGTTTTTTTTGTGGATAACCTTAATTCTGCTGTCTTTTTTTGCATAGTTATCACACATTTTCGGGCAGTTGTCAGGGGATTCATCATCAACCAGAATTATTTCAATTTCTTTGAGTGTTTGATTGACTAATGAATTTATGCACCTGTCAAAATATTTCTCAACATTATAAACAGGTACTATTATGCTGACCTTTGGTATCATAAAAACTCCTTATTTTTCAATGAACATTTCTGCAATATGTTTTGCATTATTTTCGTTTTGGAAATCATTAACAATATTCAGTATTTTCTTTCTGTCATTTGAATATTTATCATTGTTTTCATTGAGGGAGGAAATAAATCCCTCAAGCTCCTGATAGGAGCGAATTAATTCTCCCGGCATATAATCCGTAACATTATCAAATGCAAAGCCTAATTTATATTCATTAATATCATCAATAACATATCCAATTGGCTTGTTTGTATTTAAGTAATCAAATGTGACCGAGGAATAGTCACTGATTAGTGCATCTGTTTCATTCAGCAGTAAATACAGATTTATATTACGGCAGTCTAATTCTTTTTGATCCATTAAAATTATATTACTGTATTTTAAATCAGAAAATTCTTCTGTAAGAGCACCAAAGTGAAATTTTATCAAAAGAAGCGTATCCTGTTTTTTTAATACATTATTTAATGCATCAAGCTTGGCTTTATTGTCAATTGTCGGCAGTCCGAGAAAGTATTCTTTATCAGAATCATTCCTGCTTGTGCCGTTAGTCGGTATGCTCAGCTTACGGAAGGTAGGCATCCAGATGACAGTTTTGCTGTATTGATTGGATGTTATTTTTTTTATTTCATTAGTTTTATTGTCAGAATAGAAGATATCATTTCTCGGCAGACCTGACAAAAATATTTTTTCTTTTTTTATATTATATTGTTCTGAAATTAAGTCAATCAGATTTGAGCTTGAACAAAGTGCTGCAGTAGAAAGTCTGCCGGCATTTATCTTGCCCTTGCAGTTCTTTAAAGGTGGACATCCGTGTGTTAAATAAACGGAACATACATTTTTCTTCAGTTTAGCAATCGGCGGCATATTATCGTAAAAAATATACTTCGCTCTGTTTTCATAGTATAAATTTTTTATGCTGTGACCAAGATAGGGAATAACCTCGCAGCAGCCGTCTTTTTTGAAGGCTGAATAGTTTTTTGAAGTCCATACAAGCTTGTATTTTTTGTTGTATCCATTAGCTTTAAGGTAGCTGTAAACAGCACCTGCATTTCCGCCGTAATCATACGATGCTTCAAAAAGAATTACATTTCCCACAGGAATTAATGATGCGAGCTTTCTTAAAGCTCCGTAAATTAACTTTAAAAATTTTTTTATCATATCTTTTTTCTTATAAATTTAGCTTTCAGATTGGTTATTATTTTATTTACCATATCTTTATTAAGGAATATGGTTAACAGTGCTGTTATTGCAATTGCGGCAATAGTCAGCAGTGTGTTGTTAACAGCAAAAGAAACTGACGAAACAATAATTGAAAGTATTGAAATGATAACAGTTTTAAGCTGGTATTTTATTTTTATTACTTTGCAGATTTCCTTATGACGCATCACCGCAATCAATAAATAAGCAACCATTGTTGAAATTGATGCTGCATACAGTCCTATAAAATGAATCAGCGATAAATTGATAACTAAATTAGCAATTGCAGAAAAAACAGTTGTTTTTGCAATATATTTTGTATGCTTTAATGCTCCGAATAATGAGCCATAAAGATTTCCGACAGTATGAAAAAGACCTGAAACCAATAGTATCAGAATATGATAATAGGCATCATTATAGCTTTCATTAACAAGTATTTTAAATGCAAGAGGAAGTGCAGCAATAATAACCGCACAGCAGCAGCTGAAGAGCCCTAAGCTTTGATTCATTATTTTTGAATAGTATTGATCCCTGTCCTCACTATTAAGGGTTTCTGCAGCATTTTCGGACCATGAAATCTGAAATACGTTTGTCAAGGTTATAAATAAGCTTGGGAATTTATTTGCCAGAGCATAGATACCATTGAAGGAATAGCCTAAAAAATATGTAACAATTAATCTGTCGGATACATTAACCAGCCACCAGCATAGTGTATTCGGAACCATTGGCAGTGAGTATTTCAGTAATTCATTAAGATTTTCTTTATTAAAATGTTTTATGCTTATGTATCTGTATAATCGGCAGGAGAAAAAGCCTACGCAGGCTGCAATCACATTACCTATTATCGTTGCAGTGAGCATACCTTCAATATGCCAGTTAAATCCGGCAATGAATATAACATTAAACGCAATCTGACTGCTTGCAGCAAGAAAGCTGGTTAACGTGTAAATGCCTATATTGCCAAGTCCGCGTACAATCTGACAGATTATTGAACAATACAGTGTCGCAATTATATTGAAAATCAGGTACTTTGTATAACCGAATCCGGCAATATGTGTGATAGGAATTGTTATTGCAATTCCTGCAATAAGTGTTACAGTGACAGTTAACAGTGCAGTGCTGATATATCTTTTCTTTTTAGCCTCATCATTTCTGCAGTCAATTAAAAATCTGAAAATACCCTGTTCAAATTGTATTGTCAGAGTATAAGCAATAAGAGTAATAAGTGTGTTGACTAAATCAACTGTTCCGTATTCTTTCGTGCTTAAAATGGAAGTGTACAATGGCAGCAGCAGAAAGCTGATTCCCTTTGTACACATCGTTCCGAAGCCTATAATGGCCGTGTTCTTTAATAGCCTTGATTCCCTCGTCATTATGAGTTAGCTCCAAATAAATAATTTTTTATTTTTCTGATTGTTCGTGCGGGGAAGCCCAATATTACAACCAATTTATACGCAGCTTTTTCACCAAAGATCTTAGCGAATTTTTGCTGACGTCTTTTCCATTTCTTGTCAAAATCAGTAAGCCATGACATATTGTACCAATGAATACTGAAGGTATTGTCGGTGCATTTTAATTCACCTGTTGCAGAGTCAAGCGGACAGAAGTATTCTGTGGGGTATAGAGTTATACCAAGCACATTCTGCTTTTTATCATTCATTACTGCTCCGTTTTTGATAAGAATTTTTGAATTGATAATTGGGCAGTTAAGCTCCTTGCTGTTTTTTTGTTTTCCGCTGCTGTCAACAAATTCCAAATTGTTATAGGAGTCACGCAGCAGTTTAACTCCATTTTGTTCAGGTACAGCTCCAAAACCAAGACCGGTTGCAATAACTCGTCCTTTTTCAAAGCCCATAAAGGCTTCGTTCACAAGCAGTATATCAAGGCTTTTTACAAGCTCAACATCTGTATCAAGGTATATACCGCCGTTATTGTAAATAATGTCGAGTCTTGCGTAATCAGATACAAATGCCCATTTTTTCATATCATAGGCTTGTGAAATAAATTTGTTTTTTCTGATATCATAATTTGTTTCATCCCACCTGATTATTTCATAATCGGGACAGAATTTTTTCCAGCTCTCAATGCATTTTTTATCTTTTTCAGGTATCGGATTTCCGCCGAACCAGCAGTAATGAATTTTTTTGGGTATCATATTTGCACCTGTTTACTCTCTCATTTGCTTAATGGATTTAAGCCACATTTTAAGCTTGGTATAGTCGTTTCTCAGCTTGAACTCAAGCTCCTCACGGAAGGTGCCCACCTTCCATATTTTGTCCTTTTCAGCTCTCAGCCTTGCAGCATTTTCTTCAACAGTATCCCAATAGGGATAAAAATAAAGCTCTGTTATTCTGCGAAGCACTTTTTTATCTTTGTCAAAGCGTTCCTTTTCAAGCAGGTTAAACCGCTCCTGCGGGTCCCACTTAAGATCATAGAATTCCTCTGTATCGGTACGCTTATTGTAGATATATTTATATCTTTCATCGATAACTGCTAATTTTCTGTCAGGCTGTGCATAATACTGAGAGTCAACAAAAACATAATCCCTTTTTACTATCTCATCATTAAGCAGAAGTCTGATTAAATCGACGTGTGATGTAATATGGTCAACCCTTTCAATATCGTTAATTCTCGGAGCAATCAGCGGAACACGGCAGGTAGGCTCATAAACGTGAAAGCCGTAGCCCGGTATATCCTTGTGCATATTCATATGACCGTGATCGGCAGTTACATAAATATTTTCGTCGCCGTATTTTTTTCGGATAAAACCTAATATGCTGTCAAACACATCAATGTCATCGCCATAGCAGCAACGTCCTCTGATAACGTGGGGAAGGTGCAGCCATATAAAAAGCTTTTCACTGTCCTCAATTGAATTAAGCTCAGTGTATATTTTATTTATTGTTAATTTCAGCAGGTCATCATTTCTTTTCAGTGTCACATTTTTCGGGCGGTGAACACCTGACTGTTGCTGCATTTCAACAATATGTATTTTTGTTTTGCTTTCGTCGCCGAATTCCCTTACATATGGATAAGCGCCTCTCATATAGTCAGGAGACCAGATTATATGGCAGTTGTAGCCTTCCTTCTGAAGAATAGAAAAAATGCTTTCCTTTTCATTTGGTTCAACACTTGTATAGCGTTTTCTTTTTTCAAAGGTATGGCAGTATTCACCTGTGAGCATACTGCTGAATACCATTGATGTTGATGCTGCTGAGGTGTGGTGGTTATAAAATACTGTTCCCTTTTCTGCAAGCTCGTCAAGATTCGGCGTTTTCCAGTACCGATTGCCGAAAAGAGGAAGGTTTTCAATACTCATTGCATCCTTTGAATACAAAAAGATTACTTTTTTCATACTGCTGCCTTCTTAGTTTGTGTCGTTTTATTTTTTGCATTTTCTGCTCGGTATTCTCGTATTTTGATAAACAGCAATGAAAGTGTAAAGAATACCAGAAATGATATTTCACGTCTGAGTGAGCTGTTATAGACAATATTCATCATTGCCATAACTGACATAATAAGAGTAAAAATTGAATAGCTGTTAAGTTCTTTGACCCTTCTGTATTTAATTGCAAGTGCCATAATGAAAACAAAAATTCCAAAGAACATAAGCAATCCTACGAATCCTGTTTCAAGATAGAGCATAGAGGTCGAGATATTACGGTATCCGATTCGCTCATACATTGTTGCGAAGGTACTATGGCACCATTTAAAGGTTTCGGATGATTCACAGGCTCCCAATCCGTAGCCGATAAGCTTATTCAGCAGATTATCATGGAAGAAGTAATCATTAACCTGTGAAATTGCCGTGAGTCTTGAAATACGCAGATCGTTTTTACCGAATTCGGTACGTGTATTATAATCAATAATGCTTTGCAGTGATGTCATATTATCAACGGAATCACTGTTAACAAGTGCGAAAATTCTGAAGCCGACATAAATACCTGCTATACCCAGTGCCACGGCAAGCAGCTTTTTTATGACAGAGCCCTTGTTGCTGAAGATAGTGGGAATAACAAATAATACGGCAAGCTCAAAGAAAAAGAATTTAAGCTCACTTATTGCAGCCATTATCATACTGCTGACTATAACGGCGGAAAGCGTGTATGCATTAATATTTCTATGAATATATCTGATAAAGCAGTAAGCACAAATAACGACAAGGTATATATTCAGATATGCATTTGCACCCTGTTCAGTACCGAACATACCGCTCAAAAAGTCATTTCTTTTGTGCATAATGAAAAATTCCACAAGACCGCATAATACATTATATATCTGCAGCCTTACAACATTTTTCATGATTCTGTCAACATCTTTTGTTTTTAAATTGTCAATACAGATAAAGAAAAAGAAAATAAAGAAGAAGTTATTTCTTATACCCCATAGTATCTGACCCGTAGGAACTAATCTTATAAAAGCCATAGCGGTGACTGCAATCATATAAAATAAAATGTAGCCGGTCAGCCTGTTATAGTCCCTGTGCTTAAATAGATAGGGTATTTTCTGCATTGAAAGTACAGCCATTAAAATCAGATTAACATCAAGGAAGTATCTTGTAATGCTTGGTATTCCTACTATACTTATAAGCGATTCAATCACTAATAAATAGTAAATCTGAAATTCAATCAGCTTTGATAAACGGAGTTTCATATTTAACCTCGAAAGTTATTTGCCGGCGGCAATTCTTCTTTTTGCCAAATCATCGGTCGTACCGATTTTTACGGCAGGGACACCGCCCCATATTTCCCCTGCGGGAACATCCTTTGTAACAACGGCACCTGCAGCAATTATTGCATTTGGTCCGATCGTTGTGTCATACATAAGTGTGGCATCTGCACCTATAACGCAGTTGTCGAGTATTTTGATTTCGCCAACATAATTTTTTGCCTTAATATTGCTGTACTCAGGGCAGTTTACAAGCATATAGTTGATAACATCGTGTGTGATGAACCTTACATTTGCACATATGTGAACATTATTGCCTATTGAAACAAGCTCAGGCTCAGATGGTATTTTATGTGAATAGTAAAGGCTTTTTTCACCGAATTGCTTGAATAATTCTGTTTTTCTCAAATAATCGCTTTTTTTGAATACTGATTTTGTTAAAAACATTTTCAGCATTATTTTATATC